>NZ_VRUX01000499.1:0-3176 GCF_008039885.1 Methylobacterium sp. WL103 | reverse complement strand
AGCGACGTCGGCGCGGGCACGGTCGCGCTCGGCCTCGGCGGCGAGCAGGGTGTTACGCAACGCCTGCACCGTCTCCTCCTGGCCGCGCCGGTTCGAGCGCTCCAGCGCCAGGAGGTCGGTGAGGTCGACGATCTGGCGGTTGAGCTTGGCCAGCACGGTGTCGCGCCCGGTCAGCTCCTGCGACAGGAAGAACTGGCCGACGACGAAGATCGTCAGCAGGAACACCACCGACAGCAGCAGCGTCGCCAGCGCGTCGACGTAGCCCGGCCAGACGTTGACGCTGCGGTCGCGGCGGACGAGACGAGAGGCCATCAGGCCCGCTCGCGTCCGAGCCGGTCGAGCACCTGCTTCATCTCGCGCTCGCGGCCGGCCTGGGCCTCGACCCAGTCGCGGATCATCTGCTGCTCGGCGCGCATATGCTGGACGAGGCCCTGGATGCCCTCGGCGAGGTTGGTCATCGCCTGGGTCGCCGCGCGCCCGTTCGCGCCCTCCGATACGACGGCGGTGAGCCGCTCGACCGCCTCTGTCAGCGCCTCGGCCGCCGCGGGCTCCGGGTGCGCCTGGACGAGGGCGGGTGCGGCCGCCCCCTCGCCCGAGACCAGCCAATCCTCTAGCTCGTTGTGGAAGCGGGCGTGGGCCTGCCCCGCCTGCAGGTCGAGGAAGCCGGTGATCAGCGAGCTCGCCAGGCCGAACAGCGACGCCGAGAACGCCAGCCCGATGCCGCTCAAGGGGACGGCGAGCCCGTTCTTCAGCTCGTCGAACATCACGCTGGCTTCGCCGCCGCCGCGCATCGACTTGATCACCGAGCCGACCGCGGAGAGCGTGTCGATCAGGCCCCAGAACGTGCCGAGCAAACCGAGCAGGATCAGGATGCCGGCGATGTAGCGCAGGATGTCCCGGCCCTCGTCGAGGCGCGCGGCGACGGTGTCGAGGAACGGGCGGACGCCGGGAAGCGTCGCGCCTTCGCGCCGGGCCTGGATCGCCGGCACCAGCGGGACGACGAGGCTCGGCGGGCGCTTGGCCGCCTCGCCGGACGCGACGGCGTTGACGTAGGACGCCTCGCGGTAGAGCCGGATCACCTGCCCGAAGGCGAGCAGCACCGCGATCAGCAGCACGCCGAGGATCAGTCCGTTCAGGCCCGGGTTGGCCTGGAAGGCGGGGGTGATCTGCCGGAACAGGATGAAGGCGAGGAAGCCGACCAGGATCAGGAAGACCAGCATCCGGACCAGGTAGATGCCCGGCTTCGCGATCGGCCTCGTGGTCGGCCCCTCCGCCCTCGGGGCGGCGGGAAACGCGGTGTCGGAACGGGCGGCCATCGGTCGCGACTCTTCGGCAGGTGACGCGAGGGGAAGGTGACGCGAGGCCGTCTCCCCAAGATGATCGGCGGCCTCGATCGAACAGGCCGGCACTGTGGCGTCAGGCTCCGGTGCGATCAAGCCGCGCGACTGTCGTTCCCGGCGTTCGAAGCCGCTAATCCCAGTCCCGAGGCCAGGTTTCCTCAAGGTGAGGCCCGAGGCGCACGGCCGAGACCCGCACGGCGAGGCCGGCGGCGTTGGTCTCCACGGCGATGCCGCAGAGCGTCCCCTCCCCTTGCGCCGTCTCCAGGCGGGCGCCCGGCGTCTTCTGCAGGAAGCGGCGCAGCGGCTCCTCCTTCTGCATGCCGAGCACCGAATCGTAGTCGCCGCACATCCCGGCATCCGTCAGGTAGGCCGTGCCGCCGGGAAGGATGCGGTGGTCGCCGGTGGGCACGTGGGTGTGGGTGCCGACGACGAGGCTGGCGCGGCCGTCGAGGAACACGCCGAAGGCCTGCTTCTCGCTCGTGGCCTCGGCATGCACGTCGACGATCACGGCGTCGGCGGCCTCGCCGAGCGGGCAGGCGGACAACTCGCGTTCGACTGCGGCGAAGGGGTCGTCGAGCGCGTCGATGAACAGCCGCCCCATCACGTTGACGACGAGGATGCGGGCGCCGGCGCGGGTCTCGACGATGGTCGCGCCGCGGCCCGGCGTGCCGGGCGGGTAGTTCGCCGGCCGCACGAGCTTGGGCTGCCGGGCGATGAAGACCAAGGCCTCGCGCTGGTCGAAGGAATGGTTGCCGAGCGTCACCGCGTCGGCGCCGGCCCCCAGGATCTCGTCGCAGATCGATTCGGTTATGCCGAACCCGCCGGCCGCATTCTCGCCGTTGACGACGACGCAATCGAGCCGCCAGCGCTCGCGCAGGGACGGGAGCCGGTCGGTGACGGCCTTGCGGCCGGGGCGCCCGACCACGTCGCCCAGGAAGAGGAGGCGCATCGTCAGAGGTCTTTGCTCAGGGGAACGAAGCCGGCCTCGGTGACGAGGTGGTCGAGGGGGCGGTCGTGCGGCTCGGCCGGGACCCGGTCGATCTCCTGGACCGAGAAGGCGATGCCGACGGTGAGCACCGGCCCGTTCCGCGAGAGCCGGGCGATCGCCTGGTCGTAGTAGCCGCGGCCGTAGCCGATGCGCTGGCCGCGCCGGTCGAAGGCCGCCAGCGGCACGATCAGGGCTGTGGGGTCGAGGGCCGGCAGGTCGTCGCGCGGTTCGCTGAGGCCGAAGCGGCCGGCGACCAACGCCTCGCCGGCGCGCCACTCGCGGAACACCAGCCCGTCCGGCGTCACCTTCGGCAGGGCGACCCGCTGCCCTCGGGCGAAGAACCGCTCGATCAGCGGGTGCGGATCGACCTCGCTGCGGATCGGCCAGAACGCGCCGACGAGGGCGGCGTCGGCGAGGCCGTCGACCGTCAGAACGTGCTCGGCGATCGCAAGCGATCCGGAGCGCCGGGCATCCGGGTCGAGGGCGTCGCGCCGGGCGAGGGCTTGGCCGCGCAGGGCGGCCTTGTCGGAGGAAGTCGAGTGCGGAGCCACGTGAGCCGTTGGAGGATCGATCCCGGGAAACCTACAGTGTAGGTGGGCGCCGTGTTGACCAAGTCCAGGGACGAGGCCAGGGACAGCTCCCGGGGGAGTCGATAAGGCCCCGGGGAAAGTGCTCCTGACGGACTCTGCAGCCCCGCACAACCCATGTAGCGGTGCGACCCCCGTCGCGCCAGGGGTCGGCGGCGCCGGCTCCTGCGATTTCAG
This sequence comes from Methylobacterium sp. WL103, assembly GCF_008039885.1. Taxonomy (NCBI): domain Bacteria; kingdom Pseudomonadati; phylum Pseudomonadota; class Alphaproteobacteria; order Hyphomicrobiales; family Methylobacteriaceae; genus Methylobacterium; species Methylobacterium sp. WL103. Next base: position 84 of record NZ_VRUX01000499.1, on the reverse strand, counting down.
CGGCCGAGCATCGTGCGCAGCCGCGGCGAGCGCGCCGAGCCGTCGATGCATTCCAGCCTGGCGGACCGGTTCAGGGTGTGGAGG
>NZ_VRUX01000498.1:0-3181 GCF_008039885.1 Methylobacterium sp. WL103 | reverse complement strand
GGGGTCGAGGCCGCAGCCGCGATCGACGCGGCGGCCTGCATCGTGCGCTTCAACAACGTGGCGGGCTTCGGCGGAGCCGCCGGCTCCCGCGTCACCCACCTCGCCCTCGTCAACCGCGGCGGGCAGATGCGCGCGTGGCTAGCTGATCCGCGCTTCCTCGATCGCCCTGTGGTTCGCGCAGCGCAAGCCTTCATCCTGCCGTTCCCGATGCTCCCCGCCGAGCACAACCGGCCCGAGCAGACCTGCTGGACCCGCGAGGCGCTGGCCCGGCTCGCGCCCCTGGGCAAGCCGGTCCACGTCCTGCCCGAAGCCTTGCACGAAGAAGGACGGCGTCGCCTCGCTCCCGGCACCACCGGCAGGCCGAACCCGAGCACCGGATACCTGGTGACGCTGGCGCTCCTCCTCGCGCGGCCCGCCGGATCGGAGCCGGTCGACGCCTACGGCTTCGGCTTCGCCGGCTGGCCCGGGCATCCGTGGGCGGCCGAGCGCGCCTGGTTCGCGGAGGCCGAGGCGGCGGGCCGGCTCCGCCTGCACGAAGCCGGACGATGAGGTTTCTCGCATGACGACGCTCGTCACCGTCCTGAAAGGCGGCGGCCGCTACGACGCGACCTGGGTCGAACGCCTTGCCCGGGGCGTTCGGCGCCATGCCCCGGCCTTCGACCGCATCCTCTGCCTCACGGACCTTCCGCTCGAAATCCCCGGGGTCGAGCGGGTCGCGCTTCGGCAGGGCTGGCCGGCGTGGTGGGCGAAGATGGAGGCGTTCCGCCCCGGCCTGACGCGGGGGACGACGCTGCTGTGTGACCTCGACACGGTCTTCACCGGCCCGGCCGACGCCCTGGCCGAGCCGGGCCTCGCCGCGATGGAGGACTACTTCCACAAGGACCGGCTCTCCAGCGCGCTGCTGCGCTGGGATGGCGACGACCTCGCCTTCCTCCACGCCGCCTTCGCCGCCGAGCCGGAACGCTGGATGGCGGCCGGCTCCTGCGGGCCGGTGCCGAACGGCGTGCACGGCGACCAGGTCGTTATCGACCACCTGATGCGCCGGGCGGGCGTGCGGCCGGCCTTCGTCCAGCGGCTCTACCCCGACCTCCTCGACTTCTATGATCCGCGGCGTGCGGAGCACGGGCCGGTGGTGATCTTCATCGGCGATGCCAAGCCCGACACCGCCACCGGCCCGGTCCACGCCGCCTGGGCGGAGCCCTGACGGGCCCGCGCGGGGGGCCGGCGAAGTCGCTTTTCAGCTCGGCCGCTTCTCGCCCGACAGGCTGCCGACGCGCTCGGCCGCGAAGCGCGTGCGCAACCAGGCGGCCGCGGGCCCGCAGGGCCGCTGCTTGTGCCAGACCAGTTCGAGGGCGATCGGCCAGTCGCCCGCGTCGAACTGCAGGTCCGGCGTCACGAGGTCGGGCGCGGTCTGCGAGGCGGCGATCACGTGGTCGGTGACGAAGGCCCAGCCGATCCCGTGCTTGACCATCTCCAGGATTACCCAGTGGCTCTCGACCCACCACACCTCGGCGGCCACCCGCAGGCGGCGCTTCTCCGGCCCGTCGCCGCGTGCGGCGACCAGGATCTGGCGGTGGCGCTTCAGCTCCTCCCATTCCACCCGCGCCTTCGCCAACGGATGGTCGCGGCCGCAGACGAGCTTGAGCGGCACCCAGCCGATGGTCTGGAAGCCGAGTTCCGTCGGCAGGACCTCCTGGCGCCACATCACCCCAAGGTCGGCGGCGCCGGAGCGCACCATGCGGCTGACATCCTCCATCAGCGGGAACAGCAGTTCCAGCTCGACGTTCGGGAAGGCCTTGGCGAAGTCCGCGAACAGGGCGCCGAGGGCATGCTCGGGGTAGAGCTCGTCGATCGCCACCACGAGGCGGTTCTCCACCCCCTGCTCGAGGCTCCGCGCCACCCCGACCAGGTGCTCGCGGCGGTCGAGCACCACGCGCGCCTCCAGCAGCAGGCGCTCCCCCGCCGGGGTCAGCACCGGGTTGCGGCCGGCCCGGCTGAACAGGGAGAGGCCGAGATCGGTTTCGAGGTTGGCGACCTGGGTGCTGACGGCGGATTGCGCTTTCCTCAGGATGCGCGCCGCGCCCGAGAAGGAGCCGGCTTCGGCCGCCGCCACGAAGGCCTGGAGCTGGTCGAGGGAGACCGCCATCCATCGAATTCCGAGATAGGTTCCAACTTGCGAGCACGGGTATCGCAGATAGAACGCGCTCGACCTATACCAGCTTTACGAGACGAGACCATGCGAACCACACGCGACCGCATCCGCCACGCCATCCTGTTCGAGGCGATCGGGCTCGCCCTCGTCATCCCGCTCGGCTCGACGCTGTTCGGCCTGCCCGCCTCCGACATGGGCGTGATCGGCGTCGGCAGCGCGCTCGTCGCGATGGCGTGGAACTACGTCTACAACCTCGGTTTCGATCGCGCGCTGCAGCGGCTGACCGGGCACACGCGCAAGGGCCTCCTCCTGCGGGTGGGCCACGCGGTGCTGTTCGAAGCCGGGCTGCTGGTGATCCTGCTGCCGCCGATCGCCTGGTACCTCGGCATCTCGCTGGTCGAGGCGCTGGTGATGGATCTCGCGATCGCGGGCTTCTACGTGGCGTACGCCTTCCTCTTCAACCTGGCCTACGACTGGGCCTTCCCGTTGCGAAGCTGGGGCGCGGTCGCGGCGGAGCCCACGGCCTGAACCGGAGCGCGCTCATGCGACGACGAGGTTGAGCCTGCGCGCGGCCGGCCCGAGCTCGACGCGCCGCCCCCAATCGAAGGCGATGAAGTCCTGCTCGATCCCGTCGGCGAAGACCACGCCGCCCTCGTTCATCCGCGAGGTGACGGACAGCGCCGTGCCGGCGAGCTTGCCCGCCCGCACCGTGGTGCCGGTGGCGACGCTCGGGAAGGGCTCGCGCACCCAGTAGCCCACCGCCGACTCCTCCGCCCCGATCCCGAGGGTGAGGCGCGTCGCCTCCCCGATCGAGCGGGCCCAGCCGGTCAGGCCGGTCCCCGAGGCGACGATGAGCCCGCTCGAGGACTGGTCCTCGGCCGCGCCCTCCGCCTCGATCCGGTAGCGCGCCGACTGGTGGCTGCGATGGCCGACGAAGATCTCGTTCAGCGCCAGCAGCCGCTGCCCGGTGTCGAGCACCGCCTCCACCAGGGTGCGGCGCTCGACCGGCGCCGCCCCGGCGGCGCCGGT
>NZ_VRUX01000497.1:0-3197 GCF_008039885.1 Methylobacterium sp. WL103 | reverse complement strand
GCTGCGCGCCTGCCCGAGCCCGACCGATGCGGTGCTGGCCGGCCTGACCCGCGACCTCGCGGACGCGTATCGCGACGGGCACCTCACCGACGTGCTGTTCGGCCTCCTCGAGCGCAAGGTCTCGGACCTGTCGGCGATCCACACCGCCTGCGAGCGCATCCACGGAACGCCCCTGCCCTTCGCCTACACGCTGCTGCTCTACCGCACGGCGTGGCTCTACTGCCTGCTGCTGCCATTCGGCCTGTCGGCCTCGCTCGGCTGGGCGACGCCGGTCGCGACCATGCTGGTGGCGTACACCTTCTTCGGCCTCGACGCGCTCGGCGACGAACTCGAGGAGCCCTTCGGCCTCGAGGCGAACGACCTGCCCCTCGACGCGATGCTGCGCACGGCCGAGCGCACGGTGCTCGACGCCCTCGGCGAGCCGCTGCCGCCTGCGATGGAGCCGGTGCGCTACCGGCTGGACTGAGCGGGCGGGACCTTCGCACACGGCGTTCGGCGTCCATTTTTTCGCGAAGTCGCGCGGTCACGCCCGCGTCGGGGCCATGTCCGGTCCGGGGCCGAGCCGCCGCTGCATCAGCACGGTGCCGAGCCAGCGCCCGTGCTTGTGGCCGACGTTGTCCAGCACGCCGACATGCGCGAAGCCCAGGGCCGCATGGAGGGCGGCCGACGTCTCCGAGCCCGGATCGGTGATCACCGCCACCATCACCCGCGCATCGATCGCCTCGCAGGCCGCGATCAGGGCCGCCAGGAGGGCGCGGCCCATCCCGAGCCCGCGCGCGGCCTCGGCGACGTAGACCGAATCCTCCACCGTCGAGCGGTAGGCCGCCCGCGCGCGGTACGGGCCGGCATAGGCGTATCCGCGAACGACGCCGTCCTGCTCGGCGACGAGGTAGGGGAAGCCGTCCGCGACCAGCGCCGACCGGCGGCGCGCCATCTCGGCCTCCGTCGGCGGCTCGACCTCGAAGCTCGCCGTGCCGTTCAGGACGGCGTCGGCGTAGATCCGGGTGATCGCGGGAATGTCGGCCTCCACGGCCGGCCGCAGGTTCGGCGTCATCGCTCCGCTCACGCAAAGAAGGGGCCGGCGCGCATGCGCCGGCCCCTCTGCCGTCAACCGTGCGGCGGCCGATCGAGGACCGCCCGTGGCTTACTCGGCCGCGGTCATCTCGGCGGTGAAATGGCCGCACCAGTCCTGAGAAGCCACCACCGGCCACAGGCCCTTCGACTCGGGAGCCGGCTGGCTCACCGGCGGGTTGAAGCGGCACAGGCCCTGGTCGCCGGCGGCGGAGGCGCCGTTGGTCTTGTGGTCGTCGAAGAAGCGGCAGCTGTCGCAGGAGGCGTTGGTCGAGGTCATGGGGTCACTCCGGTTCTGGCGTCTGTCGCGAGCCCTGGAAACCGTCGCCGGCCCCGTTGCCCGTCTGCAGTTCTTAATTAGAACAGCTCCAATGAAGCGTCAACCGGTCGGCGAGCGCGTGGTTCCCGCGCTCGCTGCGATCTGCGGAAACCGATCGCGGCATGGCGCCTGCTGGCGGGTGACGGACTGAGCGCGGAAACGCCGGTCGTTGCGGCCCGCCTGTCACCCGCTGCCGGTCCGTGGGCGGCGAGCGTCATCGACTCGCCATGGGCCCTCCCCTAACGTCCGGGGCGGAACCGGCGCCGGTGCCGGTTGGGAGGGTCCCGCCCATGGTGCTGGAAACCGAATCGGCCCTGGAATCGGCCACTGCGCTGGCCACGAGCGAGGCGAAATCCGCCCGCACCGACCTCATCGAGGCGGCGGCCTCGGTCGTCGGCGGGCGCGGCGGCCCGGGCGGCTTCGTCCGCGACCTGTTCGGGCGGGTGCCGCCGGAGGATCTGGCGCCCTACCCGGCCGAGGCGCTGGCCGACCTCGCGATCGCCGCCCGCGACCATCTCGCGATGCCCCGCGCCACCGGGTCGGCGGCGAACCTGCGCCTCGTCGACGTGGCTTTGCCCGCCCTCGGGCGCACCCGCGAGCTGACCGTCGTCGAGGTCGTCAACGACAACCGGCCCTACCTGCTCGATTCGACCCTGGCCGAGCTGACCGAGCAGGGCCTGACGCCCCACCTCGTCGCCCACCCGATCCTCGGCGTCGAGCGGGATGGGGCGGGCGCCCTGCTCCGCGTCGTCGGCGAGACCACGGCGGACGCCCACGGCGCGCTGCTGCGCGAGAGCTTCATCCACATCCACCTCGACCGGCTCGATGCCGGCGAGGCGCGCGAACGCCTCGAAGCCGGCCTCGCCCAGGTCTTCCGGGACGTGGCCCTCGTCACGGACGACAACGACGCGATGCTGGCGCGGCTGGCGGAGCTCGCCGAGGGCTACGGCCGCAACCCCCCGCCCCTACCGGAGGGCGAGGTCGCCGAGGCGCGGGCCTTCCTCGAATGGCTGCGCGACGGCCACTTCACCCTGCTCGGCATGCGCGAGCACGCGCTGCCCGGCGAGGCCGCCACCGAGGCCGAGAGCCTCGGCATCCTGCGCGATCCCGGCCTCGCGGTGCTGCGCCGCGGCCGGGCGCTGGTCGACATGACGCCGGAGATCGTGGCCTTCCTCGAAGAGCCGCACGCGCTGATCATCACCAAGTCGAGCCTCAAGGCCCGCGTCCACCGGGCGGCGCATCTCGACTACGTCGCGGTGAAGCTCTTCTCCACCACCGGCAAGCTCACCGGCGAGGTCCGCATCGTCGGGCTGTTCACCGCGGCCGCCTACACCGCGCTCGCCCGCGAGGTGCCGTATCTCCGCGGCAAGGTTGCGGCCGTGGTGGAAAAGGCCGGCCTCGACCCGACGAGCCATGCGGGCCGAGCGCTGCTCGCGGTGCTCGAGACCTACCCGCGCGACGACCTGTTCCAGATCGACGTGGACCGGCTGTTCCGCTTCACCCTCGCCATCGCCAACCTCGCCGACCGGCCGCGCATCCGCGTCCTGTCCCGGACCGACCGGTTCGGGCGCTTCGTCTCGCTCCTCGTCTACGTGCCTAAGGACCGCTACGATTCGGTCGTGCGGGCCCGCATCGGCGCCTACCTGGCGCAGGAGCACGGCGGCCGGCTCTCGGCGACCTATCCCGACCTGCCCGAGGGGCCGCTGGCGCGCATCCACTACGTGGTCGGCTTCTCGGAGGCCGGCGCGCCGGAGCGCGACCCGTCGGCGCTCGAAGCCGGGATCGCCGCCTTGGTGCGGACCTGGGG
>NZ_VRUX01000496.1:0-3202 GCF_008039885.1 Methylobacterium sp. WL103 | reverse complement strand
GCCCGGAGCGGACCGCCTCGCCCGCCGCCCGCAATTCGCCGGCGAGCTCGCGTCCGTGGGCCGCCATCCAGGTGTTGTGCCAGACCAGCATCAGCACGGCGACGATCAGCACGGCGGCGTTGAGCAGGTCCTGCCCCGCGCCCTCGAACGCGTCCGAGATCTTCTCCGCGAACAGCGCGACGAGGGCGGCGCCGGCCAGGCCCCCGACGATGCCGAGGGCGACCCAGCGGCCGCGCCCGGGGATGCCGCGGGTGGCCGCCAGCACGATCGAGATGATGAGGCCCGCCTCGATGACCTCGCGGAAGGCGATGACGAAGGCTCCGATCATGCGGATATCCCGGCTTTCGCGTTGAGGAAGCGCGCGCGCTACCAGATCCAGAAGAGAAGCGCCCAGTTCGCGACCGCGAGGCCGGCTGCGGCGCCGATGCAGAGGGTGGCCGCGACCCGGCGCGGGCCGGCGGCCGACAGCCCGGCGATCCGCCAAGCCAGCCACAGGCTCCACAGGCTCGCCCCGGCGAGCAGGCCGGCGCGGACCTCGTTCACGTAGGGCAGGGCGATGCCTTCGCCACGCAGGAACGAGACCGTGAGCGCCGAGAGGCCGAGGAAGACGCCGCAGCCGGCGATCGGGATCAACGCCTGCGTCAGGTGGTGGAACCGGGTCATCGACCACGGCCCGGCCGCGCGGGTGGCCAGCGCCACCAGCGCGGTGAGCGCCAAGCCGATCCCGAGGCAGGCGGCGCCGACGTAGGCGAGCAGCATCGCGCCGTCGAGGAGGGTGAGCACGTCGTTGTGCTCGGGGTAGTTCGTCAGCACGAACCACGGCGCCGAGGTCTCCAGCGGCCAAGTCACGCCGCGCTCGATCAGCCAGGTGGCGAGCCACTGCTTGCCGTCGACGTACCAGGGGCTCGACGACCACTGGAACGCGCCGACGGCGAGACCCATCATGCCGAACAGGATCAGCACGGTCTGGTCGAGCGACGGCTCGTCGCCGGCCACGTGCACGATCTCGTGGTTGGGCGAGCGGCGGGCGAGACGCACGGCCCCGCGATAGCCGCTGCAGCGCCCGCACATGTGGCAGGCGCCCGATCCCCGCATGGTCTTGACCGCCACGAGCGGCGCGCAGTTGAAGCCGTCGGCCCGGAGCGGCTTCGGCGAGGCGCTCCAGGCGGCGCCGTCGACCTGGAAGCTCACCGGCGCGAGCTTCGAGAGCACCGCGAACACGCCGTTGACCGGGCAGAGGTAGCGGCACCACACCCGCTTGTTGCGCCCGTAGACGGCGCCGACGAGGATCGCCGCCACGGTCGAGCCGCCAAGCACGGCGAGCACCGGCTTCGGGTAGCCGTAGACGCTGACCATCTGGCCGTAGACCGTAGTGCCGGCGAACGCCAGGAACGGCCATCCACCCCAGGTGATCCAGCGCGGCACGGCGCGGCCGAGGCTCCAGCGGCTGGCGAACTCGGTGAGCGTGCCTTCGGGGCACAGGACCCCGCACCATGCGCGGCCGGCCACCACCATGCTGACCAGCACGAACGGCCACCAGACGCCCCAGAACGCGAACTGCGCCAGCAGCGTCAGGTTCGACCAGAGGTGCGCGGAGCGGTCCGGCAGCGGCAGGAAGGCGGGCACGGCGACGAGCACGACGTAGACGCCGACCACAACCCACTGGATGCCGCGCAGCACGCCGCCGTGCCGGCGGAGCCAGTCGCCGAAGGCGGCGAGGCGTGCGTCGATCCAGGCCTCCCGGCCGGGGCTGAGGGTCGCGCCGGCCACCGGCTACTTCGCCACCGGATCCTTGGCCACCAGCGTCGCCTTCGCCTCCGGATGGAAGTCGTCGAAGACGTCGTAGCTGCCCGGATCGAGGGTGCGGAAGATGATCGACGAGGTCGAGCCGGCGGCGAGCGCCTTCTCGCGCTTCAGCTCGAGGCTTTCGAACTCCACCGGCGAGGCGCCGGTGTTCGAGATCTCCAGCTTGAAGCGGGTCTTGGCCGGAACCTCGATGATCGCGGGAAGGATCACCCCGTCCTTCATCTCGACCTTGATCACCGGCATGTCGTCGGCGCGCGCCGCGAGCGGTGCGAGGAGGAGCGCGCAGAGGGCGAGGAGGCTGGTCGCTGTCCGCATCCTCAATACGCGCCCTTCTTGCCGATGCCGGCGAAGGTGAAGTCCTGGGTGACGTCGAACGGCTTGAACCACTCGGCCACCCCGGTTTCCTTGTCGACGTGGCGGCCGAAATGCGCGTGCGGCCCGGGGGGCGCCACGGTGAGCTTCAGGCGGTAGCGCCCGGGCCCGAACAGCTTGACGTTGTCGCCGTAATGCGGGCCGTCGTTGGCGACCATGCCCATCAGCGCGCCCGCCACCTTCTGGTCGGTGGGCTTGTCGCCGTCGAGCTTCACCACCTCGAAGGTGACGGCCAGGAAGGGCACGAAGTCGCCCTCGGCGAACCCGTTGCGGTTGTCCTTGGCCGCGCGGATGTCGGCCTCGAGGTGCAGGTCGGACTGCGCCGCCGCGCGCATCATGTCGGGCGGGTCCATCTCGATCGGCTGCAGGTACACCGCCGCGACCTCGAGACCGTTCTGGGTCACGTGAGGCCCGACGGGGATCTCCTTGGCGACCGCGGAGGCGGCGAGCAGGGGAAGGGCCAGCAGGGGGAGGAGGAGACGGTGCGCGCGCATGGGGAGCATCGCATACCCGGCCGCGCCGAAATTGGAAGAGGCATGTTCGTCACATGCTCAAATCATAATCGTTCCAAACTAGCAGGATTACAGTCGAGGTTTGGAAAACTCCGCGATCCTGAAAGATGAACCGTAGATCTCGTGCGGCGAAACTCCGGCGGGTTCCTGGCCCGCCGGAGGTCTCGACTTAGAAATGGCTCGCGAGCAGCGCGACGCCGAGGACGGCGACCGTGCCGCCGAGCATGGGAGCCATGACCGTACGGCGGGTTCCGGCCGCGACCAGGCCGAGGCCGAGCCCGACGGCGTGGAGCAGGGCGGTGCCGGCGAGGAAGCCGAGTCCGTAGACGAGGCCGGAGGCGGTCTCGGGCATCTCGGCGCCGTGGGCGTAACCGTGGAAGACGGCGAAGCCGCCGACGAGGGCACCGAGCGCGGCGAGCGGCAGCCGAAGCCCGAACACCGCCGCGAGGCCGAAGGCGACGACCGAGAGGGCGATCCCGGCCTCGGCCAGCGGCAGCGCGAACCCGGCCATG
>NZ_VRUX01000495.1:0-3224 GCF_008039885.1 Methylobacterium sp. WL103 | reverse complement strand
AGGCCGCGACGGCGCCCGGCGGCGCGATCGGCCGGGCCGGGCTGGCCAACCGGATGGAGGCGATCCGCAGCGGCGACGCCTACGGCCGGCGCCGGATGCGCCGCCATCGCCACCGGCGCTGAGCCGCCGTCCACTTCCCTTCGACCACGGAGCCCCCCGACGATGCGCCGCGTCCTGCTCACCGCCCTGACCCTCGCCGCCTTCAGTGGACCCGCCTTCGCCCAGTCGACGGGCGCCCCGGCCGGGAGCGACCCGGCGACGGCGCCGGGCGGCACCGAAGGACTCGCCGGCCCCCGCAACGAAACGAACGCCGTCCGCGACGGCGACGCGGTGCCCGTGGCGCCGCGCACGGGCGTGATCGAGGGCGACACGCCGCCGTCGGGCGAACGGATGCCGCCACCGCCGCGCTATTGAGGCGCGTAACGCCGCCGATGAGGACCGCCGGCCTCAAGGCATGACCCGCATCTCCCCCCCCGCAGGGGGGGGGGGAGGGAAGAGCCGCCGCCTATTGCGGCAGCTTGTCGTCGATGCCCTTCACATACCAGTTCATGCCCAAAATCATCGGGTCGGGCGCGCTCTCGCCCGCGTTCACGGCCACCGTGCCGTCCTGCTTCGTCACCGGGCCGGCGAAGGGGTGGAGCTTGCCCGATGCGATGTCGGCCTTGGTCGCCTCGGCCATCGCCTTCACGCTGTCGGGCATGTTGGCGAAGGGCGCGAGCACGACCATGCCGTCCTTGATGCCGCCCCAGGTGTCGTGGCTCTTCCAGCTCCCGTCGAGCACCGCCTTGGCCTCGCTGATCACGTAGCCGTCCCAGTCGTCGGTGATGGCGGTCAGCTGCGCCTTCGGGGCGAAGCGGGACTGGTCGGAGGATTGGCCGAAGGCGAGCTTGCCGGCCTTCTCAGCCTCCTGCAGCGGGGCCGCGGAATCGGTGTGCTGGGTCAGGATGTCGGCCCCTTGCGCCAGCAGGGCCTTGGCCGCCTCCGCCTCCTTGCCCGGATCGAACCAGGTGTTCACCCAGACGATCTTGAGCTTGATGTTCGGGTTCACCGATTGCGCGCCGAGCATGAAGGCGTTGATGCCGCTCACCACCTCGGGGATCGGGAACGAGGCGATGTAGCCGACGGTGCCGGACTTCGAGAGCGTTCCGGCGATCTTCCCGCAGACGTAGCGACCCTCGTAGAAGCGGGCCGAGTAGGTCGAGACGTTGGCGCTGCGCTTGTAGCCGGTGGCGTGCTCGAACTTCACGTTCGGGAACTTCTTGGCGACCTTCAGGGTCGGCTCCATGAAGCCGAACGAGGTGGTGAAGATCAGCTTGGCGCCCGAGCGCGCCAGCTTCTCGATCGAGCGCTCGCTGTCGGCCTCCGGCACGCTCTCGAGATAGGTGGTCTCGACCTTGCCGGGCATCGCCGCCTCGAGCGCCTTGCGGCTGAGGTCGTGCTGGTAGGAATAGCCGTAATCGGCCACCGGGCCGACGTAGACGAAGCCGACCTTGAGCTTGTCGTCGGCCTGCGCGGCGGGTGCGAGCAGGAGAGCCGCCAGGATGGCGGCAGTGATCGTCCGCGTGATCGTCCGCATGGTCGTCGGTATCCCCAAGGTCGTTACCCCTACGATGGCCCCCGCCTTCAGCGGTGTGGCGTGAATTCGCGGCCCAGGGCGGCGGGCGCCAGCGAGCCGCCCTGGCGCCGCCCGAGCGACAGCAAGACCAGGGCCAGGATCGTCGCGAGGTAGGGCAGCGCCGACAGCGCCTGCCCCGGCAGGCCCAGGCCCGCGGCCTGGGCATGGAGCTGCAGCACCGTCGCGCCGCCGAACAGCAGCGCGCCGGCCGCCACGCGCAAGGGGCGCCACGAGGCGAAGACCACGAGCGCCAGCGCGATCCAGCCGCGCCCGGCGGTCATGCCCGGCGACCAGAACGGCGTGTAGGCCAGCGACAGGTAGGCTCCGGCGAGCCCGGCGCAGGCGCCGCCGAACAGCACGGCCAGCACCCGGACCCGGCGCACCGGCAGCCCGAGCGCGTGCGTCGCGGTGTGGTCGTCGCCGATGGCGCGCAGCACCAGCCCGGCGCGGGTCCGGCCGAGGAACCACCACACCCCGAGCACCAGCAGGATCGCGGCGTAGACGAAGGCGTCCTGCGAGAACAGCAGGTCGCCGACGACCGGCAGGTCGCTCAGGCCCGCCACGTGCAGATGCGGCGCCGGATCGCGCTTCATCCCGACATAGCCGGTGCCGACGAGGCCCGAGAGCCCGAGGCCGAGGATCGTCAGGGCGAGGCCCGATGCCACCTGGTTGGCCGCCAACCCGACCGTGAGCACCGCGAACAGCGCCGACAGCGCGAGCCCGGCGCCGGCCCCGCCGAGGGCGCCGAGAAGCGTCGAGTTCGTCTCGGTGGCCACCGCGAAGCCGGCGGCGGCGCCGAGCACCATCATCCCCTCGGTGCCGAGGTTGAGCACGCCGGAGCGCTCGGCCACCAGCTCGCCGACCGCGGCCAGGATCAGCGGCGTCGCCGCCGTCAGCACGGTGACGAGCACCATCTGGACGATGTCGAGACTCATCGCCGGACTCCTGTTGCCACCGTGCGGGGGTGCGACACGCGTCCCGCTCGGCGCGCCGCCCTCCCCCTGGAGCGGAGGAGGACGACGGCAGACGGCACCGCGCCGTCATTCCGGGGCGCCGCAGGCGAGCCCGGAATCCAGAGCCGCCGACGGTGCCAAGTCCGGCGCGACCTGCGGTTCTGGATCCCGGTCTCCGCTACGCGGCCCCGGGATGACGCGGCGCTGCCGGCGGGTTTCCGAAGGGCACATCGCCCTCTGCGATCGCCCTGCCCGCAGCGGGGGGACGGAAGGCGCGGTGCGGGCACGGGCTTCGAGAGACGGTTCATCACGCGGTCCGCCGCGGACCGCCCGGCACGAGCCGGATGCGGTAGCGGGCGAGCACGTCGGCCCCGAGCACGAAGGCGAGCAGCAGCCCCTGGAACGCGCGGGTGAGGTCGAGCGGCAGCTTCAGGTCGATCTGCGCCGCCTCGCCGCCGATCGTGGTCAGCGCGATCACCCCGGCGGCGACCAGGATGCCCGGCGGCGACAGCCGCCCGAGGAAGGCGACGATGATCGCGGTGAAGCCGTAGCCCGGCGAGATCGTCGGCTGGAGCTGGCCGATCCGGCCCGCGACCTCGACGATGCCGGCGAGCCCCGCCGCCGCGCCCGAGATCGCGAAGGCGGCGAGCGTCAGC
>NZ_VRUX01000494.1:0-3225 GCF_008039885.1 Methylobacterium sp. WL103 | reverse complement strand
GCGCGAGGGCGCCGGCCGTCGGCATCAGGGCCGCCAGCGGCGCGAGCACCACGAGGCCGAGCAGCCCCGTCGACCACAGGCCCGCATGCCGGCCGAATCTCCGGACTGTGGGTCGGTTCGCCACGCGTGCCTTCTTGCCTGGAATCATGTGAGGGCCCGGCCTGCATCGCTTGCGGAGCCGAGCCTCCGTTTGTCGCCGAGGGGCCGCGGGGCCGCAAGCGCCGAGGTGCCCAAGCACGGCGGTTTTCCGCGAGTGTGACATCCCCTCGGCCGTCTCCGAGGCCCGCTTGCCACCCCCTTGCCGCACCCGGTCCGACGCCCGAGATCGGGGGCAGGCGAAGTGATGGAGGAACGACATGGACGCGCAAGGCGAACTTCTGATGCGGGTCGAGGGCATGACCTGCGGCGGCTGCGAGGCCTCGGTGCGCCGGGTCGTGCAGCGGATCGATCCGGCGGCCGAGGTCGAGGTCGACCGGGCGCACGAGCGGGTCGCGATCCGCACCACCGCCCAGAGCCTCGTCCTCGCCGAGGCGCTGACCAAGGCCGGCTACACCGCCACCGGGATGACCGGCTGACGCGGCCTCCGCCCGATCAAGGCGTCCGCCCTGTCGGCAAGCCCGTGCGACGGCTCGCGCCGGCAAATCGAATTTGTCGGCACAACGAATAATTTCGACGCGCTTTTCGACCTCGACTGACGCAAAATGGCGGAATCGACCGGGCGTTGCGCTTGGTCTGGCGCCCGCCGCACGGCAAAAGCCGGCGGAACGGACGTCACGGACAAACCGGACGCCACACGAAGCCCTCGTGCCAAAGGTTGAGGAAACCATGCCCTCAGACATCGAGATCGCCCGCGCGGCGACGCTGAAGCCGATCGCGCAGGTCGCCGAGAAGCTCGGCATCCCCGACGACGCGCTCCACAATTACGGGAAGCACATCGCCAAGCTCGACCACGGCTTCATCGCCGGGCTGGAGGGGCAGCCCGAGGGCAAGCTGATCCTCGTCACCGCGATCTCGCCGACGCCGGCGGGGGAGGGTAAGACCACGACCACGGTGGGCCTCGGCGACGCGCTGAACCGCATCGGCCAGAAGACCATGATCTGCCTGCGCGAGCCCTCGCTCGGCCCCTGCTTCGGCATGAAGGGCGGGGCGGCCGGCGGCGGCAAGGCGCAGGTCGTGCCGATGGAGCAGATCAACCTGCACTTCACCGGCGACTTCCACGCCATCACCTCGGCCCACTCGCTCGCCGCGGCGCTCATCGACAACCACGTCTACTGGGCGAACGAGCTCAACATCGACGTGCGCCGCATCCACTGGCGCCGTGTCGTCGACATGAACGACCGGGCGCTGCGCGCCATCACCCAGTCCCTCGGCGGCGTCGCCAACGGCTTCCCGCGTGAGGACGGCTTCGACATCACCGTGGCCTCCGAGGTCATGGCGGTGTTCTGCCTCGCCAAGGACCTCGCCGACCTCGAGGAGCGGCTGGGCCGCATCGTCATCGCCGAGACCCGCGACCGCAAGCTCGTGACCCTCAAGGACGTGAAGGCCACCGGCGCGATGACCGTGCTGCTGAAGGATGCGCTGCAGCCGAACCTGGTGCAGACGCTGGAGGGCAACCCGGCGCTGATCCACGGCGGCCCGTTCGCCAACATCGCCCACGGCTGCAACTCGGTGATCGCCACCCGCGCCGGCCTCCGGCTCGCCGACTACACCGTGACGGAAGCCGGCTTCGGCGCCGACCTCGGTGCGGAGAAGTTCTTGGACATCAAGTGCCGGCAGGCGGGCTTGTCGCCGTCTGCCGTCGTCATCGTCGCGACGGTGCGCGCGCTGAAGATGCACGGCGGCGTCAACAAGAAGGACCTCGGGTCCGAGAACGTCGACGCCCTCGAGAAGGGTTTTGCCAACCTCGCCCGGCACGTCACCAACGTCCGCGGCTTCGGACTGTCGGTGGTGGTCGCGGTCAACCACTTCTATGCCGACACCGACGCCGAGCACGCCAAGCTCCGCGACCTCTGCCGCGAAAAGCTCGACGTCGAGGCGATCACCTGCAAGCACTGGGCGGAGGGCGGCGCCGGCGCCGAGGCCCTGGCCCACGCGGTGGTGAACCTGTCGCAGGGCGCGCCCAAGCCCATCACCTACACCTACGAGGCCGAGGCCAAGCTGTCGGACAAGGTCAAGGCGATCGCGACCAAGCTCTACGGCGCGGCCGACATCCAGATCGAGTCCAAGGCGGCGGGCAAGCTCGCTACCTTCGAGAAGGACGGCTACGGCCACCTGCCGGTCTGCATGGCCAAGACGCAGTACTCGTTCTCGACCGATCCGACCCTGATCGGCGCCCCCGACGGCCACGTGGTGGCGGTACGCGACGTGCGCCTCTCCGCCGGCGCCGGCTTCGTCGTGGTGATCTGCGGAGAGATCATGACCATGCCGGGCCTGCCGCGGGTGCCCGCCGCCGACACGATCCGGCTGGACGCGAACGGGCAGATCGACGGGCTGTTCTAGGCGGGGCTCGACGCGTTCTTCCCTCCCCCCTCTGCGGGGGAGGGTGGCGGCTTCACTGGCTATGATGCGCAGTTCGTTCGCCCCCGCCTGAGGACATCCACAGCTTTTCCACGCCGCCGCCCGGCGGATTCAGGGATCGGGCATCGGCCGGTGCGATGGCTGTCGGCGTGGAGCCGGCCGGTGGGGCCGGCCGCGTGAGGCGTCGTTCATGCCCGGCCAGCCCAGCCTTGTCGCCCGCCTGTTCTGGATCGCGGTGGCCGGCGGCGGCCTGTCCCTCTGGTACGGGCGCGCCGGCATCGCGGCCTCGGGCGCAGGCCTCGGCCTCGTCCTGCTGCGCCATCTCGGGCGGCCGGGGCGCTTCCGCGCCCGCGTGCGCAAGGTGGCCCGCCGCCATGCCCGGACGCTGGCCCTGCGCCGGCGGCAGGAAAGCTTCGTCGACGCCTACGGCAACCGCATCCTCGACGGCTGGCTGCGCGAGCGCGACTACTTCGTCGCGCGCACCCTCGTGCCGGACCTGACCGCCCGCGGCTTCGCCGACCTGTGCGAAGCGAGGCCCGACACGATCCGCGCGATCGTCGAGGCGGTGACCGACGCGGTGGACCTCCCCGAGGAGGACGCGGCGCCGGAGGACGGCATCCCCTACGAGCGGTTCTGCGCCGGGCGGCTGGAACGCGGCGGCTGGCGCACGCACGCC
Organism: Methylobacterium sp. WL103; assembly: GCF_008039885.1. Taxonomy (NCBI): domain Bacteria; kingdom Pseudomonadati; phylum Pseudomonadota; class Alphaproteobacteria; order Hyphomicrobiales; family Methylobacteriaceae; genus Methylobacterium; species Methylobacterium sp. WL103. The sequence goes on along the minus strand of NZ_VRUX01000494.1, from coordinate 32 downwards.
ACGCCGGCGAGCGGCGACCAGGGCGCCGACAT
>NZ_VRUX01000493.1:0-3228 GCF_008039885.1 Methylobacterium sp. WL103 | reverse complement strand
CCCCCGCCCCGTCGCCATACCAGAGGTTTGGCGCCGGGCGCAGCCGCCCCCGCCGGCCCGAGCCCCGTCGCCTCTCCCATTCGCCGTGCGGAAGCTGCTAGACAGGCGAAAGCGGTGCCGGACGCCGCCCGACGCCGCGGCCTCGACGCCGCAACCTGGACGAGCATTCGCTCGCCGCTTCACCCGCCCGCGCCGACGAACGGTCGGCGCATTCCGATGGAGACGCCACGCATGCTCTCACGCCGAAACGCGCTCGCCACCGCCGCGCTGCTGCTCTGCGCATCCGCCGTCCGGGCCGAGCCGACGGTCGGGCTGGCCGAGCGCCGGGCGATCGCCGCCTATCGCGAGGGCCGCTATCCGGCGCAGCAGAAGGCGATCCAGGACGCGGCCGGCTTTCCGGTGCCGGTCGAGGTGGCGTGGGACCAGCTCACCATCCCCGGCGACGACAAGTACTATTCCGACCCGGCCTACTTCGAGACGACGATCTTCGAGCCGCTGGCGGCGGGGCTGAAGCAGGTCGGCCGCGATCCGATGGGCCGCGACGCTCTCAAGGCGAAGCTCAAGGGCATCCGGGTCCGCTACGACGAGAAGACCGCACCGGCCTCGAACTACCCGAACGGCCTGAGGTTCGACGCCGGGGTGCTCGACGTCAACTGGCGGCCCTTCGCCAACGTGGCCGACTACAAGGACCGGGTGGAGGCCGTGGTGAAGGTGCTGGAGCAGGGATTGTGATCCGGGCGGCCCGGCCGCGCCGGGCCGTGTTCGGTGCCCTCGCGGCGGTGGCCTGGTGCGGTGCGGCGATGGCCGAGCCTGCGCCGCGCTCGGGGCGTTATGACAGCCTCACCCTGGTGGTGAAGGGCGACCGTGTCGCCGGCGTCTTCGCCGAGGGCCGCGGCGGGGTCGAGGGCATGCCTTCGTTCAGCTGCATCTTCCTCCTGCACGGGACGCTGTCGGGCGCCCATGGCACCGTCGAGACCTGGTACCCAGGCGAGGCGCGGCGCATCTCCGGCACCCTCGCCTTCGACGCCGCCGGGGCGGCGCTGACCCTGGCCGAGGATCACGGCGGTTGCCCGATGACCACGGGCAGCATGGTCGGCAGCCCCTACGCCCTCGCGGCCGAGGCGGCCGATCCGGGTGAGGACGTCGCGCGCTGGCAGGGGGTGGCCCTGGTCACCGCCAAGCGCGCCGCGTTGCTTGCCGAGCCCGGACCCGCACCGAAGCGCAGCCCGTACCTCGTCGAGGCCGACGTCGTCGCGGTCGTCGAGCGGCGGGGGGATTGGGTCCGGGCCGCCTACGGGGGCGGCAAGGCGCCCGTCGTCGGCTGGCTGCGGGCGGCCGACATCGCCGCGGTCGAACCGTGAGACTTTCCATAAGGCCCGGCTCCGTCGAGCGACCGGCCGACATGTCGGCGGCCTCGTTCGCCGGCGACAGCGGAGACCGGATGATGGTGCGAACATCGACGCGTGGCGAAGGCCGGTTCGCGATCTCTCGGAAGGCGACCACGTGGGTCGCCCTGCTCGGTTTCGCCGTCCTCGACCTCGCCGTCCTGCCGACGCTCCGGCTCGATGCCGTCGCCCGCGAGCCGTCGGGCTCCGCCGCGCTCCGTCGCGACGTCGAGGGCTACGCCTTCGCCGCCTGCCTGACGGCGCAGGATTCCGCGTACCTGAAGGAGCAGGGCCACGGCTGGGGCGCGGTCGTGCTGGAGCGCGGCCACGGCGGCGTCGAGCCGCTCATGTCCCTCGATGCGGCCGTCAAAGCCGCGGCGGCGCGGACGCCGATGGCGCTCATGCACAAGGACGGGCCCGTCTCGGAACCGCTCGTGCCCCTGCCGATCCTGTTCTGCGCGGACCTGCTGCAGACCCCGTCCGTGCGGGCGGCGAAGCTTCGCGCGATGCGGCGGCTTCGACCGGATTACCATCGCTGACGCGACGCGCCTGCGTCGGCTTTTATGCGGACACGTCGCTGCGCGCCGCATGGGGCGATCTGTCCGAGGTCTTCGCGCTCCCGTGATGCAGTCGTTCTGCGGTTTGGTCGGTTGCGCAGAAGAACGTCCGGGTTTTCGTCCAATCGAAGACCCGGCACCTCATCCATCGAGCACCGATGTAGGACGCCCATGTGGTACCTCTACGGCATCGCCCTGCTGGCCGGCGTCGCCAACGCGATCGAGCCCGGCCAGAACGCCACCTTGGCCAAGGTCACGGGCCAGCCGATGCTGGCGGGACTCTTCTGCTTCGGTCTCGCCATGCTGTGCCTGATCGGGGCGATGGTCGTCACCGGCCGGCTCGACCGGCCAAGCGCAGAGAAGGTCGCCAGCGTTTCCTGGTGGGCCTGGCCGGGCGGAATCCTCGGGGCCGCGGTGGTCCTGGCGCAGCTCTACGTTGCGCAATCGGTCGGCGCCGCGCCGTTCCTGGGCTGCGTTATCACCGCGGGCGTGGTCGGGTCGATCGCCCTCGACCATTACGGCCTGGTCGGCTTCGACCGCCATCGCGCGAGCCCGTGGCGCATCGCCGGCGGTGTCCTGATGGTCGGCGGCGTCGCCCTGGTGGCGGTGTTCTGACGATCGACGTCTTCCCAGCCTGATCAAGGATTCCGCATGGTCTTCCTCTATGGATTCGCGCTCCTGGCCGGTCTCGCCAGCGCGATCGAGCCCGGTCAGAACGCCGGCCTCGCCAAAGCGTTCGCGCAGCCGCTCCTGGCGGGCGTGGTCAGCCTCGTCATCAGCATCGCGACGCTCGCCCTGATCATGCTCGTGATGGGGCGCTATGGCTGGCCGGGGATGGAGCGCCTCGCGCAGGTTCCCTGGTGGGCCTGGCTGGGCGGCGTGCTGAGCGCGATCCTCGCGGTGGCGCAGCTCTACGTATCCAAGAAGATCGGCGCCGCGAGCTTCCTCGGGCTGATCGTGACGGCGGGCGTCGTCACCTCGGTCCTGCTCGACCATTTCGGCCTCGTCGGCTTCAAGGTGCACGAGGCGAGCGTCTGGCGTCTCCTCGGAGGCGTGCTGATGATCGGCGGCGTCGGCTTAGTCGCGCGGTTTTGATCGACGCCCGCGGAGGCGGTTTATCCGGCTGCCCTGCCTCGTCCGTCAGACTAGAACCAGGATCGCCCCGAGGATCAGCAGCACCGCGAGGCCGGCGAGCAGGACGACCCGTCCGACCGGCTCGTCCGCGTCCGCCTCCTGCTTCGCGTCCGCGTCCGCGGCAGGCGGCGGCGTGACGCTCACCGCCGGCT
>NZ_VRUX01000492.1:0-3235 GCF_008039885.1 Methylobacterium sp. WL103 | reverse complement strand
GCCCAGCATCGGGGCGACGAGCGCGGCGGCGAGCGCCAGACCGGTTACGGGGCGGAGCATACGCGATACCTGAACGATCCCGGCCGCACGGCCGGGATCGGATGAAGCTGTGCCGTTCAAACTACGCGAGCGCGGCAAACGTGCCGTGCGCCGGGGCACATCGACCCGGAAACCGGCGCGTTCAGCGGCCACCGTTGTATTCCGGCAACGTCGGCTTGCCACCGAAGATCACCTGCGACGGGTCGCGCTCCAGGGTGCGGACCGTGCGGTTCAGGGTGTTGAGGGTGCGCTGCCCGTCGGTGGACAAGGCCTCGACCTCGCGGCGGCCGGTGCCGCTCAGCCGCCCGAAGCTCGTGGCGATGTTGGCCGTGCGCTTGTCGAGGTTCTCGGACAGGGTGCGGAACGCCTTGCCGGCGTCGCGCACCGAGATCGCGGCCTCGCGCACCTGCGTGAAGGTGCTGGCGCCGGCCTCGCCCGAGGCGGAGCCGAGGAAGCCCTCGGCGCCCTTCAGCACCGCGTCGATCTTGTCGGCGGACGCGTTGAGCTTGGCGGCGAGCGAGCGGGCGTCGTGCAGGCCGGCCTCGATGTCGGGGCTCGACGTGGCGAGCGCCGACGAGAACCGGTCGGTGTTTTCGATCACGCGGTTGAGCTTGGTCCCGTCCACCGCCTTGACGAGGCTCGATACGGCCGGGCCGGCCTCGGCCAGCGTCTTCGAGAAGCTCTCGACGTTGGCGAGCGTGCGGGTGATCGCGCCCTCGTTGCCGGCGACCACCTTGTCGAGGCGCTGGAGCACGTCGTCGGCCCGCTGCGCGATCTGCTTGGCGGCGGCCATCATGTCCTGGATGTCGGACGAGTCGGCGAAGATCGTCGGCATCTCGCCGTTGCTGCCGGCCGCGAGCGCCGGGGCGTCGGCGTTGCCGCCGTTCAGCGCGATCACCGAGACGCCGGTGAGCATCGCCGAATCGAGGCGGGCGCGGGTGTCGGCGCGCAAAGGGGTGGCGGGCGCCACCTTGATCTCGGCGATGACCCGGCGCGGGTCCTGCGGCAGCAGGTGAACGTCCGTCACCTCGCCGACCTTGATGCCGTTGAAGGTGACGCTCGATCCGCGCGACAGGCCGCCGACGCTGCCCGAGAACACGATGCGCACCGCCTGGCTCACCTGGCGCGACGAGCCGCCCGACAGCCACAGCACGAAGCCGAAGCCGACCAGGATCACCCCGAGGGTGAAGGCGCCGATGAGGGCGAAGTTCGCGCGGGTCTCCATCGGTCAGGCCTTCCGCCAAGCTGTGGCATTCACGCGGTGCGCGGGCGCACCCTTGCTGTGCGCCGACGCACGCACCCGGTGCTTACGCTCACGCATGGGCCGGCTCTCCAATCTGCGCAGGCGCCGGCGGCACGATCGCGCGGGCGCGCTTGCCGTGGAAGTACGAGCGCAGCCACGGATGGTCGTGCGCCAGCATCTCGTCGATCGTGCCGGCGGCGATGATCTGCCCGTCGCCGAGCGCCGCGATGCGGTCGCACGCGGTGTAGAGGCTGTCGAGGTCGTGCGTCACCATGAAGACGGTGAGGCCGAGCGTCTGCTTCAGGGTCGCGACCAGCTCGTCGAACTCGCCCGCGCCGATCGGGTCGAGGCCGGAGGTCGGCTCGTCGAGGAACAGGATCTCGGGGTCCAGCGCCAGCGAGCGGGCGAGCGCCGCGCGCTTGATCATGCCGCCCGACAGCTCCGAGGGCAGCTTGTCGGCCGCGTCCGGCTTCAGGCCGACCATCTCGATCTTCAGGCGCGCGAACTCGTCGAGCAGGCGCTCGGACAGGTTCAGGTGCTCGCGCATCGGCATCTGGATGTTCTGCTTCACGGTGAGCGCGGAGAACAGCGCGCCCTGCTGGAACAGCACGCCCCAGCGCTGCTCGACGCCGCGGCGCTCGGCGATGGTGAGGCCGTCCATGTCCTGCCCGAACACCTCGATGGTGCCGGACCGCTTGGCCACGAGCCCGAGGATGGTGCGGGTCAGCACCGACTTGCCCTGGCCCGAAGGGCCGACGAAGCCCAGGATCTCGCCGCGGCGGATGTCGAGGTTCAGGCCCTTCAGGATGGTGCGGTCGCGAAAGCCCACGACGAGGTCGCGGACGCGGATGATCGCTTCGGGCTCGTTCGTCTCGGGCATGGAACCTGGGTTTCGCACGGACTCGTCAGAAATCGATCGCGGCGAAGAAGACCGCGAACAATCCGTCGAGGACGATGACCATGAAGATGGATTTGACCACCGAGGCGGTGACGTGGCGCCCGAGCGATTCGGCCGAACCTTCCACGGCGAACCCCTCGATCGTGGCGATGATGCCGATGATCAGCGCCATGAACGGCGCCTTGATCAGCCCGACGAGGACGTGGTGGACGCCGACCGCGGCCTGCAACCGGGCGAGGAACTGCTCCAGGGTGAGCCCGCCATAGGCCATCGCGGTGAGGCCGCCGCCGGTCAGCGCCGCGAGCGCCGCGATCAGCGTCAGCATCGGCAGGCCGACCACGAGGGCGAGGATGCGCGGCACGATCAGGATCTCGATCGGGTCGAGCCCCATGACGCGGAGGGCGTCGACCTCCTCGCGCATCCGCATCGAGCCGATCTCGGCGGTGAAGGCCGAGCCGGAGCGCCCGGCCACCATGATCGAGGTGAGCAGCACGCCGAGTTCGCGCAGGATCAGCAGGCCGATCAGGTTGACGACGAAGGCCGCCGCCCCGAAGCGCTGGAGCTGGAAGATGCCCTGCTGCGCGACGATGCCGCCGACGAGGAACGAGATCAGGAAGATGATCGGCACGCCGCGGAAGGCGACCTGCTCGATCTGGTTGACGAAGGCGCGGCCGCGGAAGCTCGAAGGGCGCGAGGCCACCCGCAGGCAGGCGGCGATGACCTCGCCGAGGAAGGCGAGCCCGGTGACGAGGTCGTGCCCGCCGCGCACGACGCGACGGCCGAGGCCGTCGAGCAAAGCGACCACGCGGCCCTGGCGGACGGGGCTGGCGGGCTCGGGATCGCGCAGCTGCATCTCGCCGAGCAGGATGCGGTGCTCGGGCCGCACGCCGGCATAGGTCAGGTGACCGCCGGCGGCCTCGATCTCGCCGCGGGTCCGCTCCAGCACCCAGGCGCCGAGGGTGTCGAGGCGGGCGACGTCGCCGAGGTCGACGACCACCGGGCGCACCCTGGCCTCGGCGGCGATGCGTGCGGCGGCGGTCTCGACGGCGCCGCCC
>NZ_VRUX01000491.1:0-3242 GCF_008039885.1 Methylobacterium sp. WL103 | reverse complement strand
GCGCTCCGCCGCCTCGCCGCGGCCGCGGACCTGCCCCTTCCGTCGCCGCAGGTTTTCGCGGAGCGCCGCCTTGAGGCGCTCGGCGCGGGCTTCGTCGTTCTTCGTCGTCATGGCTTCAAGCGACGTCGTCCAGGTTCACGCGACCCATCGTCGCCTTCGACTCCTAAGTCGTCGTCGGGCACCTCACAATCCGCACACACGGCGGGGCCGGACGCACCCCGACGCCCTGCAAGGCAGGGATGACGCCTCGTCACCTTGAACCGATTCTAGATCCGGCTGTATCCTCCTGTCCGGCGGCGCCACGCGAGGCCGCCGGATTCCTCATTCACCCGATGCGTGATCGGGTGCGCCGGGCCTCTCAGGGTCCGCAGGCGCGCCCTCGGCATCCGAACAAGGCCAGCCGCGACGACCTCGCGTCCGACGCCGGCCAGCCCCAAGGATATCCATGCCCGAGACCCGGCCTGCTTCCTCCCCAGCCCACGCGCACGCGCAGGGTCCGGTTCGCGGCAACGACTACGAGGCGCATTTCCAGGGCGCGCTCGCGCGCTTGCACGGCGAGCGCCGCTACCGGGTCTTCGCCGACATCGAGCGGATCGCCGGGCGCTTCCCGATCGCGAACTGGCGCCGGCCCGACGGGGCGACCTCCGAGATCACCGTGTGGTGCTCGAACGACTACCTTGGCATGGGCCAGCACCCGGAGGTGGTGGCCGCGCTCACCGACACGGCCAAGCGCTGCGGCGTCGGCGCCGGCGGCACCCGCAACATCGCCGGCAACAACTCGCCGCTGGTCGACCTCGAGCGCGAGCTCGCCGACCTGCACGGCAAGGAGGCCGGCCTCGTCTTCACCTCGGGCTACGTCTCGAACCAGGCCGGCATCTCGACGATCGCCAAGCTGATCCCGGACTGCCTGATCCTGTCGGACGCGTTCAACCACAACTCGATGATCGAGGGCGTGCGCCACGCGGGCTGCGAGAAGCGGATCTTCCGCCACAACGACGTCGTGCACCTGGAAGAGCTGCTGATCGCGGCCGCCGGCCGCAACGTGCTGATCGCCTTCGAGAGCGTCTACTCGATGGACGGGGACGTGGCGCCGATCGGCGCGATCTGCGACCTCGCCGAAAAATACGGCGCGATGACCTACCTCGACGAGGTCCACGCGGTCGGCCTCTACGGGCCGCGCGGCGGCGGCATGGCCGAGCGCCAGGGCGTGATGCACCGCGTCGACGTGATCGAGGGCACGCTCGCCAAGGGGTTCGGGTGCGTCGGTGGTTACATCACCGGCTCGTCCGCGCTCTGCGACGCGGTGCGCAGCTTCGCCCCGGGCTTCATCTTCACCACGGCGATTCCGCCGGCGATCGCGGCCGCGGCGCGGGCCTCGGTGCGCTATCTCAAGCGCTCGAACGGGGAGCGCGAGGCGCACCAGCGCCAGGCCGCCGCGACCAAGCGTGCGCTGGAGGAAGCCGGCCTGCCGGTGCTCGCCACCGAGACCCACATCGTGCCGGTGATGGTCGGCGACGCCGAGCTGTGCAAGGCGGCGGCCGACCACCTGCTCGAGCGCCACGCCATCTACATCCAGCCGATCAACTACCCGACGGTGCCGCGCGGCACCGAGCGTCTGCGCATCACCCCCTCGCCGTTCCACGACGATGCCCGCATCGCCACGCTGACCGCGGCGCTCGTCGAGACCTGGGACACCCTCGACCTGCCGCGCGCCGGCACGGTGTTCGCGCAGGCCGCCGAGTAGGCCGCGCCCGCGCGAAGCCCTCAGGGCTCAGTTCGGCTTCGGCCGGTTTCCGCCCGGCGCCCAGCCATGCGCCTCGGCGGTGGCCTGGAGCTTCGTCTGCATCTCGCCGGCCAGGCTGCCGATCCAGTGCTGCATGCCCGTCAGCTGCGCCTGGGCCAGCTGCGGCTGCGCCTTGGCCATGTTGCGGCCGGCCGGCGTGTCGTAGAATGCGGCGATCGCCTCCAGGTCCTCCTTCGACAGCACCGCCGCGAACGACAGCGCCTGGAGGTTCAACAGCTCGTCGTAATGCGCCGACAGGATCGGCATGATCACCTCCTGCACCATGACCTTGGCCCGATCGGGCTGCTTGAGCCCCATCTGCTGGACCATCGCGGTCATCGGCGCCGTCATCGCCTGAAGCGTGGTGTCGCGGTCGCCCTGGGCGCGGGCGACGACCGCCTTCGCCGCCGCCAGCCGCGCCGGATCGACGGTGACCTGGGGCACCGGCTTCGCCGGGGCCGGCGCCTGGGCGCGGGCGGGCCCGGAGAAACCGAGGGCGAAGGTCACGAGAGCGAGGGTGGCGATGCGCATCACGCGTCCTCCGAAGACGATTATCGCGGGCCGCGAATCGGGCCGCGCCGGACCATAGGCGTTGCCGGCGGATCAACCTAGAAGCTCGGCCGCGTTGCATCCGCAGGCCGGATGCGCTGTGACTGCGCCCGCACGAATCAACGGGGAGCTTTGGGCGGATGTCGGGTGGTCACGGAGCGGGTGGTGGGTCGAACAAGCGCGTCGCGCTACTGATCTCGGTGCTGGCGCTGTTCCTCGCCTTCAGCGAGACGCTGGGCAAGGCGGCGCAGACCGACGCGATCGGCGCCAACGTCGAGGCGGCCAACCAGTGGGCGTTCTTCCAGGCGCGGACCATCCGCGCCACGGTGCTCAAGACCGCCGACGAGGCGGTGGCCCTGGTGCCGCCGGGGCCGAACCAGGACGCGATCGCGGCCAAGCGCGCCGAGTGGGCCAAGACCATGGCGCGCTGGGATTCCGAGCCCGCCACCGGCGAGGGCCGCAAGGAACTCGCCGAGAAAGCCAAGACCGCGCAGAACCACCGCGACCTGTCCCTGCTGCGCTACCACCATTACGAGCTGGCCTCGGCCGCCTTCCAGATCGGCATCGTGCTGGCCTCGGCCGAGGTGATCACCGGCATCGTCGCCCTGGTCTTCGCCGGTGGCCTGCTCGGCGCGGCCGGCGCGGTGCTGCTCGCCTTCGGCTATCTCGCCCCGCACGCCCTGCCGTTCTTCCATTGAGACGGGCTGCAGTGAGACGGGCTGCGGGTCAGCGGTCTCCGAACCAGTCGTCGTAGCCCGGCTCGATGCACGTGTGGCCGACGAAGCATTTCGGGTCGGTGCGCGTCGGCGCGGTGGCGGTGCGCGTGACCTCCGTCGCCTCGCAGAAGCTGCGGTCGCGCACGAAGCGGTCGTAGGTCGGGCCGCCGGTGCCGAGCACGATGCCGCCGGCG
>NZ_VRUX01000490.1:0-3248 GCF_008039885.1 Methylobacterium sp. WL103 | reverse complement strand
GCGACGACCCGAACAGGCCGGGCGCGTCGCCGGCCGACCACGTCACGCGATCGGGCGGCACGTCGTCGGCGACGAGCCGGCGCAGGGCCGCGCGGAAGCCGTCGAGATCCGCGCCGGGGCGCAAGTGGATCGTGCGAGACCCACCCTCCACCGCTTCAGGGGGAGGGAACAGGTCCGGCGCGTCCATCAGAACAGGCTCAGCTGCTGGGCCGGCTCCACCAGCCGGCTGCGCAGGTCCAGGCGATCGGTGAGCCCGCCCGGCGTGTAGTCGGCGGCGATCAGGAACGGGCGGGCGCGCTTCAGGGCGGAGGACAGGCGCGCCACGTCGTCGAGGCGCAGGCGCGTGTGCCGGCGGGCCTTGATGATCTTGTCGACCGCCCGCGCGCCGAGTCCCGGCACGCGCAGCAGCATCTCCCGGTCGCCGGTGTTCACGTCCACCGGGAAGCGGTGGCGGTTCTTCAGCGCCCAGGCGAGCTTCGGGTCGATGTCGAGGGAGAACATGCCGTCGTCGGCGGCGTCCGCCACGTCGTCTGCGGAGAAGTCGTAGTACCGGATCAGCCAGTCGGCCTGGTACAGGCGGTGCTCGCGCTGGAGCGGAGGCGCCTTCAGCGGCAGGATGCCCGAGCCCTCCGGGATCGGGCTGAAGGCCGAGTAGTAGACGCGCTTGAGCCCGACGCTGCCGTAGAGGTGCGCGCTCTTGCGGATCAACGCCTCGTCGGTGGTCGCGTCCGCACCGACGATCACCTGCGTCGACTGTCCGGCCGGCGAGAACCGCCGCCGCTCGGCCTTGGCCTCGACGATGCGCTCGGCGACCTGCGCCATCGCATTGAGGATCGTGGCGCCGTCCTTCTCCGGGGCGAGCGTCTGGAGGCTCGCCTCCGTCGGCAGCTCGACGTTGATCGAGAGGCGGTCGGCGTAGAGCCCGGCCTCCTCGATCAGCCAAGGGCTCGCCTCGGGGATGGACTTGAGGTGGATGTAGCCGCGAAACCCGTGGTCGCACCGCAGCGACTTCGCCACCCGCGTCAGCAGCTCCATCGTGTAGTCGGGCGACTTGATGATGCCCGACGAGAGGAACAGCCCCTCGATGTAGTTGCGCTTGTAGAACTCCACCGTCAGCGTCACGACCTCCTGCACCGAGAAGCGCGCCCGCTGCACGTTCGAGGAACGGCGATTGATGCAGTAGGCGCAGTCGAACAGGCAGTAGTTCGTCAGCAGGATCTTCAGGAGCGAGATGCAGCGCCCGTCCGGGGTGTAGGCGTGGCAGATCCCGGAGCCGGTGGTCGAGCCGAGCTCGTCCTTGCCCGCCTTGCGCTTCGGCGCACCCGACGACGAGCACGAGGCGTCGTACTTGGCGGCATCGGCGAGGATGCGCAGTTTCTTGGCGAGAGCTTCATCCATCGAACAAATTAGGAACCCGGGGGTCGCAAGGACAAGGTGCCGGAGGGCGTTGCGCCCCTGTGGCGATGCCGCACCCCGCGGCGTCGTCGCGGGGCGCGGCGTCCGGAAACGTCGGTCAGCCCTGCTTGAGGGTGGCCTTCAAGGTGATCTCGCAGTCGAGGACCTTCGAGATCGGGCAGCCTATTTCGGCGGCGTGCGCCAGCTCGTCGAACTTCGCCTGGTCGATGCCGGGGATCGAAGCGGTCAGCGTGAGGGCCGACTTCGTCACCTTGAAGCCGGCGCCGTCCTTCTCGAGCGTCACCACCGCCTCGGTGCTCATCTCGGTGGCCGCCAGGCCGGCTTCTTGCAGCTGGAACGCGAGCGCCATCGTGAAGCAGCCGGAATGGGCCGCCGCGATCAGCTCTTCCGGGTTGGTGCCGGGCTTGTCCTCGAAGCGCGTGTTGAAGCCGTAGGGCTGGTCGGAAAGCACGCCGGACTGGGTCGTGATCGTGCCCTTGCCTTCCTTGCCGTTGCCCTTCCAGACAGCGTGCGCCTTGCGGTTGATCATCGAAGCTCTCCAGAATTCGCGGCTGCGCGCACGGACGGCGCGCGACGGCACCGTCGACCCTCGGCCAAGTGGCGCAGTTTCCGGCGAGTTCCAGGCTCAAGGCCCGTCGGGCACCTCCTCGGCGTCGACGGTGCGGCGCGCGAGATCGTAGCCGAAGCCGGCGCGCGCCAGCGCTCCGAGGTCGCGGTCGCGGTGGAGCGCGCGGATGTCGGGACGACGGAACGGCCCGAGCCGCCGGCGCTTGGCGTAGGCGAAGGCGGCCTTCTCCTCGATCGCGGCGGCGTCCGCCTCCGGCACGGCTTTACGTTCGGCCTCCATCGCGTTCTCCACTGCGTCGCGCGACAGGCCCTTGGCCGAGAGCTTGGCCGAGACCATCGCCGACCTCGGCCATCGCCCCCTCGTGGCGGCGTCGGGCCGCGAGGCGCTGTCGCGGCTGGCGGCCGAGCCGCGGGTGGCCGCGATCCTCCTCGACCTGCGCATGCCGGGCGACCTCGACGGCATGGCGGTGCTCGCCCGCATCCGCGCGCAGGACAGCCCCCCGCCGGTCACCGTGCTCACGGCCTACGCCAACGCTGGCAACACCATCGAGGCGATGCGCCTCGGCGCGCACGACCACCTGACGAAGCCCGTCGGCCGGGCCGACCTTGCGGCGGTGCTGGCGGCGATGCTCGAACGGCCGGCGATCCCGTCGAGCTCTGCCGTCGAGCCCGGCCCCGGCGACGGCCTCGTCGGGTCGAGCGCCGGGATGCGGCGGGTCCAGAAGACGATCGGCCTGGCCGCCGACAGCGACGCGACCATCCTGATCCGCGGCGAGACCGGCACCGGCAAGGAGCTGGTGGCACGCGCGCTCCACACCTACGCCCGGCGGCGCACCGGGGCCTTCGTCCCGGTCAACTGCGCCGCGATCCCCCGCGACCTCCTCGAGAGCGAGCTGTTCGGCCACGTCCGCGGCGCCTTCAGCGGCGCGGTGACGGACCGGCCCGGCGCCTTCCGGGAGGCGCAGGGGGGAACGCTGTTCCTCGACGAGATCGGCGACATGCCGCGCGAGATGCAGGCCAAGATCCTGCGGGTGATCCAGGACAAGGTGGTGGCGCCGGTGGGCGGCCGCCCGGTCGCCGTCGCGGTGCGCGTGGTGGCAGCCACCCACCGGGACCTGCCGGGGATGGTCGCCGCCGGCACGTTCCGCGAGGACCTGTACTATCGCCTCAACGTCGTGCCGATCGCGCTGCCGCCCCTGCGCGAGCGCCTCGCCGACATCCTGCCGCTGGCCGAGCACTTCCTGGCCGGCGCTGGGCTCGGGGGC
>NZ_VRUX01000048.1:0-16162 GCF_008039885.1 Methylobacterium sp. WL103 | reverse complement strand
GCCTCGACGGGCGCGTCGCGGGCGGGTGCTGTGCGGCGCAGGGTCGGAGCCGGCGTGTCGGCTTCCTGGAAGCGGTCGTGCGGCGCCTCGTCGAGGGCGAGGTCGACGCCGCTCTCCACATGGAAATCGAGATACGCGATCAGGTCGCGCTGTGCGTCCGCCGACGATGTCATGGGCATGATGTGGGGCGTGACGCACCTGTAGACAACGCGGCATCGGTGCCGTCGCCGCGCGGCGCCGAGACGCCGCGATGCGCGACTTGGCCGCTCGCGCGCGCTCTCCCCTGCCAGCGGCGGCTTGCCAACCTACATTGGAACGGGTTCAGAACGACAGCACACGGCGCATCCACCGATCGGCCCGCGTCAGCGGGCGGTCCGGGCGCACGAAAGAGACACGGCAGGAGACGACAGGCATGGCGCATCCCGAACGCGAGGGCATGGATTTCGACGTGGTCATCGTCGGCGCGGGGCCGGCCGGCCTCGCCGCGGCCATCCGCCTGAAGCAGCACGCCCATGAGAGCGGCGACGAGATCAACGTCGTCGTCGTCGAGAAGGGCTCCGAGGTCGGCGCCCACATCCTCTCGGGCGCCGTGATCGACCCGTCGGGCCTCGATACCCTGGTGCCGGACTGGCGCGACGATTCCGAGCGGCCGCTGAAGACCGCGGTGGAGCGCGACGAGTTCCTGTACCTGACCAAGAACAGCGGCGTGACGATGCCGAACCTGTTCTTCCCCAAGTTCATGTCGAACCACGGCAACTTCGTCGGCTCGCTGTCGAACGTCGCCAAGTATCTCGGCGCCAAGGCCGAGGCGCTGGGCGTCGAGATCTATCCGGGCTTCCCGGCCTCCGAGGTGCTCTACGACGACCGGGGCGTCGTCGTCGGCATCGCCACCGGCGACCTCGGCATCGCCAAGTCGGGCGAGCCGCGCGACGACTACACCCGCGGCATGGAGCTGCGCGGTAAGTACGTCATCTTTGGCGAGGGCGCCCGCGGATCGCTGACCAAGACCCTGATCGACCGGTTCGACCTCAACCGCCACAGCGACCACCAGAAGTACGGGCTCGGCGTGAAGGAGCTGTGGCAGCTCGCGCCCGGCAAGTTCGAGCCGGGCCTGGTGCGCCACTCGATGGGCTGGCCCCTGCCGAACAAGGCCGGCGGCGGCTCGTGGCTGTACCACTTCGACGACCACCTGCTCTCGGTCGGCTTCGTCACCCACCTGAACTACGAGAACCCGACCCTGTCGCCGTTCGAGGAGTTCCAGCGCTTCAAGACCCACCCGATGATCCGCGAGGTGTTCGAGGGCGCCAAGCGCATCGGCTATGGCGCGCGCGCGATCATGGAAGGCGGCTGGCAGTCGGTGCCGAAGCTCGTCTTCCCCGGCGGCTGCCTCGTGGGCGATTCCGCCGGCTTCGTGAACGTGCCGCGCATCAAGGGCTCGCACAACGCGGTCCTCTCCGGCATGCAGGCGGCCGACGCCATCGCCGACGCGCTGAAGGCGGGCCGCCAGGGCGACGAGCTCACCGCCTACGACGCCGGCTGGCGCGACAGCGCGATCGGCGCCGACCTCAAGGCGGTCCGCAACGTGAAGCCGCTCTGGTCGCGCTACGGCACCCTCGCGGGCGTGGGCCTCGGCGGCCTCGACATGTGGTCGAACACGCTGCTCAACGCCTCGCCCTTCGGCACGCTCAAGCACGGCAAGCCCGACCACGCCTGCACCAAGCCGATCTCCGAGGTGACGCCGATCGTCTACCCGAAGCCCGACGGCAAGCTCACTTTCGACCGGCTCTCCTCGGTCTACCTCTCGAACACCAACCACGAGGAGGACCAGCCGCCCCACCTGCAGGTGAAGGACGTGGGCCTGCAGAAGGCCTCCGAGCACGACGTGTTCGGCGGTCCCTCCGCGCGCTACTGCCCGGCCGGCGTCTACGAGTGGGTCGAGGATGCGGCGGCCGGGGACGGCGTGCGCTACCAGATCAACGCGCAGAACTGCGTCCACTGCAAGACCTGCGATATCAAGGACCCGAACCAGAACATCAATTGGGTGACGCCGGAGGGCCCGGGCGGACCGAACTACCCGAACATGTGATCAGGAGGCGGCCGGAGACCTGCTCCGGCGCAGAGCGTGTCTCCGACGCAGCGCGCCTCTCCCGGAGGGCTCCGGTGGAAGGAAAGCGCGCTCGCACGGCCTTGCGAGCCTAAGAATCGCGACGGGTGCTGCGGCCTTGAGCGGTCGTGCCCGCGCCATCCTTTCGCCTTGCGGGCGTGGCGGGAAGAGTCCAGTGTCCCCGCCGAATTCGGCGCCGCCTGGCCGCGATGGGCCGGCGCCCGCAGGAGCCGTGAACGGTGCCCATGACCGATGTCCGCCCCCGTCGCACCCGTTCGGTGCTCGCCCTGACGTTCGCCGCGAGCGTCTCGCTGTGCGGGCCCGCGCTCGCCGTGCAGCCGCGGGAGTCGAGCCCGATGTCGGAATACGAGCCGGCGGAGTCCCTCGAAGGCAACTTCCTCTCGGCCTACATCGCCGGCGCCTCGCGCGACACCGCGGCGGCTGCGAGCTTCTACCGCGAGGCGGTGAAGGCCGACCCGCGCAACACCGACCTTCTGGAGCGTGCCTTCGTCTCGCTCCTGGCCGACGGCGCCCTGCCCGACGCCTTCCGCGCGGCCGAACGCCTCGTCAACCGCGACTCCACCAACGGGCTCGCGCAGCTCTCGCTCGGCGTGCGGCAGATCAAGGCCGGCCAGTGGGCCGCCGCCCGCCAGAATTTTTCGCGCAGCGGACGCGGCGCGGCCGCCGACCTGACCGCGACGCTGCTCACCGCCTGGGCCTATGCCGGCGCCGGAGACGGCAAACGGGCGCTCGAGACCGTGAGCAAGCTCAAGGGTGAGCGCTACTACAACACCTTCCGCGACTACCATGCCGGCCTCATCGCCAGCGTCACCGGCGACCAGGCCGAGGCCGAGCGCCGCCTCAAGGCGGCCTACGAGGCCGACAAGAACACTCTGCGCATCGTCGACGCCTACGCCCGGTTCGAGGCCAATGCCGGCCGCACCGACCTGGCGATCCAGGCCTATTCCGACTTCGACGCGCTGATGCCGCGCCACCCGATCGTGCGCGACGCCCTCGACAAGCTGAAGGCCGGCAAGCCGCTCGCCCGCCTTGTCACCAACGCGCAGGAAGGCGCCGGCGAGGTGCTGTATGGGCTCGGCTCCGCCGGCTCCACGCAGGGCGACGAGCTGCCGGCGGTGGTCTACCTGCGGCTCGCCCTCTACCTCGCACCCGAGCACGCGCTGGCCCGCCTGACGCTGGCCGACACCCTCGACCGGATGAAGCAGCCGGAGAAGGCCAACGAGGCCTACGCCCAGATCCCCGCCACCTCGCCGCTGAAGCTCAACGCCGACATCCAGATCGGCCTCAACCTCGAGCAGGCGGGCAAGGGCGACGAGGCGCTTCAATATCTCGACGCCGCGATGAAGGCGCACCCGGACGACATCGACATCATCACGGCGCTGGGCAACGTCCAGCGCTCGCGCAAGAAGTACGAGGAGGCGGCCGAGACCTACAGCCGCGCGATCGCTCTGATCGGCGACCGGCCGCAGGCGAACTTCTGGACCACCTACTACTTCCGCGGCACCGCCTACGAGCGCGCCAAGCAGTGGCCGAAGGCCGAGGCCGACTTGAAGAAGGCCCTGGAGCTGGTCCCGGCGAGCCAGCCGGCGGCGAAGGCCCAGGTGCTGAACTACCTCGGCTATTCCTGGGTCGATCAGAAGATCAACATCGACGACGCCTTCAAGCTGCTCAAGCAGGCGGCCGACGCCAGCCCGCGCGACGGCATGATCGTCGACAGCCTCGGCTGGGCCTATTTCCGCCTCGGCCGTTGGGACGACGCCGTGCGCGAGCTGGAAAAGGCCGTCGAGCTGAAGCCGGGCGACCCGACCATCAACGACCACCTCGGCGACGCCTACTGGCGCGCCGGCCGCCGCCTCGAAGGCAAGTTCCAGTGGCAGCACGCCAAGGATCTCAACCCCGAGCCGGACGACTTCGTGCAGATCAACGAGAAGCTGAAGAACGGCCTGCCGGACACCGACAAGCCGACGGCCACCGCCGAGAACCCGCCGGCCCCGGTGGCGGCGCCGCACAATGCAGAGAACCCGGAACTTCCCAAGGGCGCCCCGGCCCCGACCGAGGCCCCCGGCGCGGCCGACAAGAAGAGCGGCGGCTGAACGGCCTTTCACCGATTCAATCCATCGTTCATGCCGGCTGCCAACCAGGGTAGCCGGCATTTCTTTGCGGCGCATCTTCGCTGGAGGCGTCGTCCACATCGGTCCAGAATACGCGATGGCACGTCTCACCACCCGCGCTCCTGCGAAGATCAACCTCACCTTGCACGTCCTCGGGCGTCGCCCCGGCGACGGGTATCACGTGCTCGAAAGCCTCGTGGCGTTTGCCGGCGCTTGCGACACGCTGACCCTCGATCCCGGTGCCGCGCTGTCGCTCGCGGTGAGCGGCCCGACCGCCGGGCCGGCCGGGCCGACCGGGGACAACCTCGTGATCCGGGCGGCGCGGCACCTCGCGGACGGCGTGCCGGATTTGAAGGTCGGGGCGTTCGACCTCGTCAAGCGCCTGCCGGTGGCGGCGGGCATCGGCGGCGGGTCGTCGGATGCGGCGGCCGCCCTGCGTCTCCTCGCGGAGCTGAACGGGCTCGCCCTCGACCACCCCGCGGTGATCGCCGCCGCGCGGGCGACGGGGGCCGACGTACCGGTCTGCCTCGATCCGCGGGCGCGGATGATGCGGGGCGCCGGCGAGGAGATCGGCCCGACGCTTGGGATCGCACCGCTGCCGGCGGTGCTGATCAATCCCGGCGTGCCGGTGCCGACGGCCCCCGTGTTCAAGGCGCTCGGACTTCAGGTCGGAGACAGGCTCGACGGCGCGGCGCATCCCGAGATCGGCGGCGGCGACGCCGACACGCTGCTCGCGGCGATCAGGCCGGCGCGCAACGACCTCGAAGCGCCGGCACTCACCGTGGCGCCGGTGATCGGCACGGCGCTGACGGCGTTGCGTACCCAGCCCGGGTGCCGGCTTGCGCGGATGTCGGGTTCGGGCGCGACGGTGTTCGCCGTGTTCGCCGACCGGCATGCGGCCTCGCGCGCGGCCCGGGCCATCGGTTCGGCCCAGCCTGGTTGGTGGACCGTCGCGACCTACCTGCGCTGACGGGCCGGCGCAGGCGCCGGCTCGCCACGACGAGGATCAGTGGACGCGCGAGACGCAGAAATCCACGACCTGCAGCAGCGCCGACTTCATCGGGCTTTCCGGGAACGGATCGAGCGCGTCCCGCGCCAGCGTGCCGTACTCGCGGGCGCGCGCCACCGTTTCCTCGAGGGCGTGGTGGCGCCGCAGGATCGTGTGGGCGGTCTCGAGGTCGCCCTCCTCCAGCGCGCCCTGCTCCAGCGTCCGCTGCCAGAACGTGCGCTCTTCCTCGGTGCCGCGGCGCACCGCGAGCACGATCGGCAGCGTGATCTTACCCTCGCGGAAGTCGTCGCCGACGTTCTTGCCGAGGGCCGCGCTGGTGCCGCCGTAATCGAGCACGTCGTCGATCAGCTGGAAGGCGATGCCCAGGTTCATGCCGTAGGCGCGGCACGCCTCCTGCTCCGCGACCGGGCGCCCGGCCAGTACCGGGCCGACTTCGCAGGCGGCTGCGAACAGCTCGGCGGTCTTGGCGCGGATCACCGCGAGGTACTCGTCCTCCGAGGTGCCGGTGTTCTTGGCGGCGGTGAGCTGCATCACCTCGCCCTCGGCGATCACGGTGGCGGCGGCCGAGAGGATGTCGAGGGCGCGCAGCGACCCGACCTCGACCATCATCCGGAAGGCCTGGCCCAGCAGGAAGTCGCCGACGAGCACGCTCGCCTCGTTGCCCCACTTGATCCGTGCGGCGACCCGGCCGCGGCGCATGTCGCTGCCGTCGACCACGTCGTCGTGCAGCAGGGTCGCGGTGTGCATGAATTCGACGCTGGCGGCGAGCTTCACGTCGCCGTCGATCCCCGCATAGCCGCAGAGGTCCGCGCTCGCGAGCGTGAGGATCGGGCGCAGTCGCTTGCCGCCGGAATCGATCAGGTGGTTGGCGACCTCGGGGATCATCGCCACGTCCGATCCGGTGCGCGACAGGATCTGGGCGTTCACCCGCTCCATGCCACCCGAGACCAAGGCCACGAGGTCGGCCAAGCTCGCCTCCGCGTCGGCGCGGCCCTCTTCGATGGAAACGACGACACCCAAGGTCCGATGCCTCCAGACCGATCTTTGATTGCAGCGCGCGATGCGCCACCCCTTCGCACGGGCTTCAGGGCACCGCAACATGCGCGCGTGAAACCGGATATGGTGCCGCCGCATGGATCGGCGCACGCGACGAAAGCGCCCTCCACCCGCGAACGGGGCCGCGATGACCGAACTGATCCGCACCAATGACATCGTCCTGATCGGCTTCGCGCAATCGCTGCTCGAGGGCGCTGATATCCCGGTCCTCGTGGCCGACAACCACATGAGCCTGATGGAGGGTTCGATCGGCGCCTTCCCCCGCCGCCTGCTGGTGCCCGGCGACCATGCGGCCCAGGCCCGCCGGCTCCTGCGCGACGCCGGGCTCGGCCACGAGCTGCGGGACGCGACCGCCTGACCATGCGCCAGACCTCGGATGCCGCGCCGGACGACTTCCTCGGCGGGTCCTTGCGCCTGCTGCAGCCGCCGCGCGGGAGCCACCGTGCTGGGACCGACGCGGTGCTTCTTTCGCGCCTGATCGAACCGAGGGCCGGGGACGTGATCTGCGACGTCGGAGCCGGGACGGGCGCCGTCGGGCTCGCCGCTGGCATCCGCGCGCCGGGCAGCCGCGTCATCCTGGTCGAGCGCGCGCCCGACCTCGCCGCATTGGCGCGCCGGAACGCCGAGGCCAACGCGATGGCTAATCGCGTCTCGGTCGTCGAGGCCGACGTGCTCGGTCCAGGGGCAGAACGCCGAGCCGCCACCCTCGTCTCCGGCAGCGCCGACATCGTGCTGACCAACCCGCCGTTCTTCGAGGCCGGTCGCCACCGCCCGTCGCCGGATGCAGGCAAGGCGGCCGCGCACGCATTTCCCCCCGGCGGATTGGAGGCCTGGATCCGCACTTGCACCGACCTTCTGCGGGCCGGCGGCCGGCTCGGGCTGATCCACAGGGCCGACGCGCTACCGCTCTGCCTCGACGCCCTGCGCAATCGGTTCGGCGGCGTCGCGATCCGCCCGGTCCACGCCCGGGCGGATCGTCCGGCGATCCGCATCCTCGTCAGCGCGACCAAGGGGAGCCGCGCCGCCCTGGAACTGCGTCCGTCCCTCGTCCTCCAAGGGGCGGACGGCGCCTTCACCGCCGAGGCGGACGCCCTACATCGCGGCCGGCCGTGGCCGCCATGAAGCCGTTTCGCTCCGGCCGAGTTCGTCTAGGGTATGGATCAGGTGGCGTGCTGGACACCGCCCGAGCGCATCTCAGTAGAACCGCAGGCGGCGGTGATGCCCGAAATGGTGGCGGTGATGGTGATGGCGGCGCCACTGGTGGTGGCGGTGCCAGCGGTGATGCCGGTGCCAGTGATGGCGGTGCCAGTGCCGGCGGCCGTGCCAGCGGGCGGTCTGCACGAGCGGTTCGGCGTCGGACTGGGCGACGGCGATCGGCACGCTCATCGGGGCGGCCTTCGCCGAGAGGCTCAACCCGGTCGCGCCGCCGAGCAGCGCGAGCACGACCATCAGAAATTTCCAGGATCGCATCGAGACGTCCTCTCCTCCCTGTGACACGGTCGAGGATCGCGCCCCCGCCCGGACGGAAACCACTCCGCCGGGCCTGAAACGGCGATGGGCCTGTTTCGGTTCGATCGACGACACGCGAAACACTTCGTCGTGCGACGACGGCCCCTTGGCGAAAGCCTTGCGCAAGCGGTGCCGATGACCAATTCGGAAGGCGCAACTCTTCCCGAGCAGAGCCCCCATGCCCCTCGCCGTTCCGGACTTCGTGCGTGCCCTGCTGCCGGCGCGCTTCCGCAAGGCGCGCCCGCGCGTCGCCGTCGTGCGGTTGAATGGCGCCATCGGCGCGGTCTCGCCGCTCCGTCCCGGCCTGTCGATCGGCACCGTGGCGGGTAGCCTCGAGCGCGCCTTCGAAACCCCGGGCGCGGTGGCGGTGGCGATCGTGATCAACTCGCCGGGCGGCGCGCCGGCCCAGTCGCACTTGATCCACCGGCGTATCCGCGACCTGGCGACGGAAAAGAAGCTGCCGGTCTACGCCTTCGTCGAGGACGTGGCGGCCTCCGGCGGCTACATGATCGCGTGCGCGGCCGACACCATCGTCGCCGACCCGACCTCGGTGGTCGGCTCGATCGGCGTGGTCTCGGCGGGTTTCGGGTTCGATAAGCTGCTCGCGCGCGTCGGCGTCGAGCGCCGCGTCCACACCCAAGGCGAAGCCAAGGCGATGCTCGATCCGTTCCGGCCGGAAGACCCGGCCGACGTCGAGCGCCTTTTGCTCATCCAAGCGGACGTGCAGGACCTGTTCACCAGCCTCGTCACGACGCGGCGCCCGACCTTGAAGGCCGGCGAGAACCTGTTCACCGGCGCGATCTGGACCGGTCGGCAGGCGTTGGAGCTCGGTCTAGTCGACGCGCTTGGCGACATCCGTTCGACCTTGAGGACCCGCTTCGGCGAGACCGTCGAGATGCGGCTCGTCGCGGAGGCGAAGGGGTCGTTCGTCAGCCGCCTCTTGCGTCGCGCGGCACCGGGCGGGATCGGCCTTGCGGACGAGACGATTGCCGCGGTGGAGGAGCGCGCCGCCTGGGCGCGCTTTGGTCTCTGAGCGGGACCGCCAAACCGGCGATCAGCGGACCAGGCAGGTGGCGTCCGGCGTGCCGTAGCCGCTGTAGACCACCCGCACTTTACGGGTGCAGCCCTCGGCCTTGATCGCGGGCGCCGCGACCGGGGCGACCTCGACCGGCATCACCGCGACCGGCACAGTCACCGTGGCGGTGTCTTCCACCGTCGCGAAAGCGCTGCTGGCGCTCATCACCAGGGGGGTGGCGACCAGCGAGGCGGCGACGAGGACCGCGAAGACGGTGACGTTCTTCTTGGCGAGGCTGCGCATGACTGATGTTCCGTGGCGTTCGGCCCCTGCGGGCGCCGGATATCCTGATGTCGGGCAATAAACTTGGCCGTGCCGATACGGTTCCGCTTGTCCGTCGAATTTGCGCCACATTCGGTGCGGGCCCGCACGCGCACCGGCCTAGCGGTTGCTCAATGGGGCGGCGCACGCTTAAACCCCGGGCGCCCTCCCCCCGCGCGACGACGAAGAAGCCCCATGCCGAGCGATGCCGATCTCAGCCCAAAGACCTCGTTCCAGGGCCTGATCCTGACGCTGCAGCGCTTCTGGGCGGCCAAGGGCTGCGTGATCTTGCAGCCCTACGACATGGAGGTCGGCGCCGGCACGTTCCATCCGGCCACGACCCTGCGGGCGCTCGGGCCCAAGCCCTGGAAAGCCGCCTACGTGCAGCCCTCGCGCCGGCCGAAGGACGGGCGCTACGGCGAGAACCCGAACCGGCTGCAGCACTACTACCAGTTCCAGGTGATCTTGAAGCCGAACCCGGACAACCTGCAGGAGCTCTACCTGGAATCGCTCGCCGCGATCGGCGTCGACCTCGCCCTGCACGACATCCGCTTCGTCGAGGACGACTGGGAGAGCCCCACCCTCGGCGCCTGGGGCCTTGGCTGGGAATGCTGGTGCGACGGCATGGAGGTGAGCCAGTTCACCTACTTCCAGCAGGTCGCGGGCCTCGAATGCGCGCCGGTGGCGGGTGAGCTGACCTACGGGCTGGAGCGGCTGGCGATGTACGTCCAGGGCGTCGAGAACGTCTACGATTTGAACTTCAACGGCGGCGCGGGCGCCGACAAGGTGACCTACGGCGACGTGTTCCTGCAGGCCGAGCAGGAATACTCGCGGCACAACTTCGAGGCGGCCGACACGACGATGCTGTTCCGCCAATTCGCCGACGCCGAAAAGGCCTGCCGCAGCTACCTCGACGCCGGCGCGCCGGAGCGCGAGGGCGCCCGCCATCGCATGGTGCAGCCGGCCTACGACCAGTGCATCAAGGCGAGCCACGTCTTCAACCTGCTCGACGCACGCGGCGTGATCTCGGTGACCGAGCGCCAGAGCTACATCCTGCGGGTGCGCGAGCTGGCCAAGGCCTGCGGCGCAGCCTGGCTGCTGACGGAGGCCGGCGGCGCCCCGGCCGCGGCATGAACCGCGTCGCGCTCGCCGCCTTGGCCCTGGTCTGCCTCGCCAATCCAGCTGCGGCGCAATCCGCCACCGACCCGGTCGAGACCGTGCGCGCCTTCTACGCCAAGGACGACACCGGGGCCGTCGGCTTCTACGCCAAGCGTCTGCGCGCGCTCTACGAGCGGGATCGCCGCGAGGCCGGGAACGAGGTCGGCCGCCTCGATTTCGCGTTCACTGTCAACGGGCAGGACACCGAGGCGAATTGGCAAAAGACTCTGAAGCTGGTCGCGCTCTCTGACGATCATGAACGCGCGCAGGTGCAGGCGACCTTCCGCAACTTCACGCCGCAGGATCTGCGCTACGATCTCGTGCGCGAGGACGGGCGCTGGCTGATCGCCGACGTGCGGTCGATGACAGGCCAGACCTGGGATCTGGTGACAATCCTGTCGTCGAAGCTGCCATAGGCGCATCGCGAAGCGGATATCGGCGGTGGCATCCCGCGCCTTCCGCGTCGCTTCGTCTCGACGGACGCCGAGCGGGCGTCTATTCCCGCGCGCATGCCCGATTTGCTGCTCGAACTCCGCTCCGAAGAAATCCCGGCCCGCATGCAGCGGCGTGCGGCCGAGGACCTGAAGAAGCTCGTCACCGACGCCCTGGTCGAGCGCGGCGACAAGATCGGCACCGGCGAATCGCGAGAAGTGCTGGAGACGGTGCGCATGTTCGCCCACGACAAGGGCTGGCTGCGCCGGATGCGCGAGGCGGTGGTCTCCGGCCTCACCGCGGAGGCCGCGGTCGAGCGGGTCCAGTCGGACAACCGCGCGCGGATGATGCGCCAGAGCGACCCGTACCTGCGCGACCGCCTGCACGACCTCGACGACCTCGCCAACCGCCTGCTGCGCCGCCTCACCGGCCAGGAGGGCGCGGGCTCAGGCGCGTTCCTGCCCGACAACGCCATCCTGGTCGCCCGCTCGATGGGGCCGGCGGCGCTCCTCGACTACGACCCGTCTCGGTTGCGCGGCGTGGTGCTGGAGGAGGGCGGCCCGACCAGCCATATCGCGATCGTCGCGCGGGCTTTGGGCATCCCCGCCGTCGGCGAGGTCGAGAACGCGACGGCGCTCTGCGATTCCGGCGATGCGATCATCGTCGACGGCGTCTCGGGCGAGGTCCAGGTCCGCCCCGGACCCGAGATCGAGGCGGCCTATGCCGAGATGGTGCGCCTGCGCGCCAAGCGGCAGGAACAATATCGGGCGCTGCGCGACGTGCCCGCGATCACCCGCGACGGCATCCGCATCGGGCTCCACCTCAACGCCGGCCTCCTCGTCGACCTCGGGCACCTGAACGAAACCGGCGCCGAGGGCATCGGCCTGTTCCGCACCGAGCTGCAGTTCATGGTGGCGCAGCGGATGCCGTCGGCGGCCGAGCAGCAGGCGCTCTACGAGGCGGTGTTTTCCGCCACCGGCGACCGGCCGGTGACGATCCGGACGCTCGACATCGGCGGCGACAAGATCCTGCCGTACATGCCCAAGCTCGAGGAGGAGAACCCGGCGCTCGGCTGGCGCGCGATCCGCATCGGCCTCGACCGGCCGGCGCTGCTGCGGGTCCAGCTGCGGGCGCTGCTGCGGGCGGCGGCCGGGCGGCCGCTCAAGATCATGTTCCCGATGGTGGCCACCGTCGACGAGTTCGTGCGGGCCAAGGCCATCGTCGATCGCGAGAAGGCGCACCTGCGCCGCCACGGCCATCCGCTTCCGAGCGATTGCCGCCTCGGCGCCATGGTCGAGGTGCCCTCGCTGCTGTTCCAGATCGACGAAATCGCGAAGGTCGCCGACTTCCTGTCGGTCGGCTCGAACGACCTCATGCAGTTCCTGTTCGCGGTCGATCGCGAGAACCGCCGGGTCGCCGACCGGTTCGATCCGCTCTGCGCCGCCGCGATCCGCGCCTTCCGGCTGATCGCCGAGCGCGCCGACGCGGCCGGGTGCCCGGTGACGGTGTGCGGCGAGATCGGCGGCCGTCCGCTCGAAGCGATGGCGCTGATCGGGATGGGGTTCCGCGACCTCTCGATGTCGCCGGCCTCCATCGGCCCGATCAAGGCGATGGTGCTGAGCCTCGACGCGCGGGCGATCGCCGACGTGATCGACGCCGAGATGGCCCGCTCTCACGACGGCGCCTCGCTCCGCCCGGCGCTCGCCGCCTTCGCCAAGGCCCACGGCATCCCGGTCTGAGCGCACTGCGCGTCAAAACCGGTCTCGTTTCCGTCAGCGTCCCAGAGTAGACCCCGGTCGATGATTCCCTTTCCCCCCGACCGCCTCGACGCCATCCTCGTGCGCCACGACATCGTCACCGGCACCCTCGCGGCTGGCGACGGAAGCTCGGAGAGCATCGTCCAGCTCTCCCGCGAGCTGTCGGACCTCGATCCCGTCGTCGCCGGCATCCATGCCTACCGTGCCGCCGCCGCCAACCTCGCCGAGGTCGAAGCGCTGATCGACGAGCCCGGCGGCGACCCGGAGATGCGCGCGCTGGCCGCCGCCGAGAAGCCCGACGCCGAGGACGCGCTGATCAAGGCGCATCGCGATCTGCAGCTGATGCTGCTGCCCAAGGACGCGGCCGACGAGAAGAGCGCGATCCTCGAAATCCGAGCCGGCACCGGCGGCGACGAGGCGGCGCTCTTCGCCGGCGACCTGTTCCGGATGTACGCGAAGTACGCCGACACCAAGGGCTGGAAGGTCGAGGTGATCTCCGAGAGCGAGGGCACGGTCGGCGGCTACCGCGAGGTCGTGGCGGAGGTGAAGGGGCGTGGCGTGTTCGCCCGCCTGAAGTTCGAGAGCGGCGCTCACCGCGTCCAGCGCGTGCCTGACACCGAGGCGCAGGGGCGGATCCACACCTCCGCCGCCACCGTGGCGGTGCTGCCCGAGGCCGAGGAGGTGGACATCGTCGTCAACGATTCCGACCTGAAGATCGACACCATGCGCTCGCAGGGCGCCGGCGGTCAGCACGTGAATAAGACCGAATCGGCGATCCGCATCACCCACCTGCCGTCGGGGATCGTGATCTTCGTCCAGGAGGAGCGCTCCCAGCACAAGAACCGCGCCCGCGCGATGTCGCTGCTGCGCGCCAAGCTCTACGACGCCGAGCGTACAGCCAAGGATGCCGTCCGCGCCGCCGACCGCAAGTCGCAGGTCGGCACCGGCGACCGCTCCGAGCGCATCCGCACCTACAACTTCCCGCAAGGCCGGGTCACCGACCACCGCATCAACCTCACCCTGTACAAGCTGGAGGAGATGCTCGCCGGCACCGCGCTGGACGAACTCGTCGACGCCCTGGTCACCGAGCACCAAGCCGAGCTGCTGGCCGCCGAAGGCATGTCGTGAGCCCGTACCGCGTAAGGCTGGCCGCAGCGCGGCTCCCTCTCCCATGGGGAGAGGGGTGGGGTGAGGGGCGTGACCTCTCCGGACGGTTCTCATCCCTCACCCTGTCCCCCTCCGCCCCGGAAGAGGGGACCCGCGCCATGCTCGGACAGCGTGCCGCTGTTGCATCCGCTGAATTGCGGGCCTCGGCGAAGCAGCCTTGAGCGCCGCAGCGATCGTGCATCCCGCCGACAGCCGCAGCGATGCGCTTCGGCGTCTCACCAGCACCTTCGTAGCCGAGGGTGTGCCCGAGGGCGACGCCCGCTTCCTGATGCTCGGCGTGCTCGATCTTCGCGCGATCGACCTCGCGCTGCACGGGCAACGTGTACTCGGGCCGGGAGAGGCGAATAGGCTGGAGGTCGCAGCAAGGCGCCGCCTGTCCGGCGAGCCCGTGGCTCGCATCCTCGGGGCGTGGGAGTTCTGGGGCTTGCCGTTCCGCCTGTCGCCGGAGACGCTGGTGCCACGGCCGGACACCGAGACCCTGGTCGAGGCGACGCTCGCCTCGATCCCCGACCACGCGGCGCCGGTCCGCATCCTCGATCTCGGCACCGGCAGCGGCTGCATCCTCGTCGCCTTGCTGAGCGCGCTGCCGAACGCCACCGGGATCGGGCTAGACCGGTCGTGGGGCGCCCTGAGGACGGCGCGCGCGAACGCGCGCGACAACGGCGTCGCCGAGCGCGCCGGCTTCGTCGCCGGCGATTGGTGCGATGCCCTCGGCGCCCCGTTCGACCGCGTGGTCTCGAACCCGCCCTATATCGCGAGCCCGGTGATCACTGGGCTCGACCGCGAGGTGCGCGAGCACGACCCCCTCGCGGCCCTCGACGGCGGCGATGACAGCCTCGGCGCCTATCGGCGGATCGTTGGGGCGGTGTCTCGGGGCCTGCTGGCGCCGGGCGGCTCGCTCCATCTCGAAATCGGCTACGATCAGGCCGAGGCCGTGACCGACTTGGGGGCGACGGCCGGCCTTCGACCGGGCGGCATCGTGCGCGATCTCGCCGGGCACGCACGGGTCGCATCGTTCACCTCGAGCGCCGAAGCGGTGTCCGCGTAGCGGATTCGCGGCAACGATCCTGCGAAAGGCGACGAAATCCCCATCACGTTTTTGCAGGAACGGCCCGTGCGACTTGCGGTTCGTGGACGATCCGTTAAGAGTACCGATCGTAGGTTCGGCATGGGTCATCCTTCGCGGGATGTCGGCCGAGCGCTCCACCGCCGATCAGACGCAGGCTCGGATTCGAGCAGCGGCGCGGCGGTTTTCGAACCGGACAATCGACACGCGTCTTGGACGCAAGCGTAGGCCCCGAGGTATCGGGACAGACGGCTGGTAGGCGAGCGGTTCGTGGATCAAGTCCGATGATCCCTCCGCGGGCGCCGGCGAGGACCCGCCTGGCGGCGCCTCGGGAGCCCGGCCCCACAGCCCGAACCCCAGACCAGACGCGCTCGCAGTAACGAGGGTCATCTGAGACCGATGAGACCAAACCAGAACCGACGGGTGCGCGGCCGGAACCGGCCGAAGGGCCCGAATCCGTTGACGCGGTCCTACGAATCCAACGGTCCCGACG
The DNA here is from genome assembly GCF_008039885.1 of Methylobacterium sp. WL103. Lineage (NCBI taxonomy): Bacteria > Pseudomonadati > Pseudomonadota > Alphaproteobacteria > Hyphomicrobiales > Methylobacteriaceae > Methylobacterium > Methylobacterium sp. WL103. Next base: position 943 of record NZ_VRUX01000048.1, on the reverse strand, counting down.
TCAAAGTCCGCGGCACCGCCCAGCATATCGCCGACAAGTACGCGCAGCTCGCGCGCGACGCGCAGGCGGCGGGCGACCCGGTGGCGGCGGAAAACTATTTCCAGCACGGCGAGCACTATTTCCGGATCATCTCCGGCGCCCAGGAGCAGGGCCGCCCGCAGGCTGGCGCCGGCTACGCCTCCCGCGCCTACGACGACGACATGGAAGACGGTGACGACGAGCAGGGCGGCGAGGCCAACGGCCAGGGCTATGCCGGCTACGCCGCCGAGTACGGCGATCCCGGCCAGCAGCCGCAGCCCTACGACAACCGCGGCGAGGGCGGCCAGCAGGACGGGCGCCAGGATCGCAACCAGAACGATCGCGGCCAGAACGACCGGTTCGGCCAAAACCAGAACCGCGGCGACCGGCAGGAGCGCCGCGACCGCTTCCAGAACAACCGCAACGACCGGCCGCGCTTCGACAACGGCGCCCGCTTCGACAACCAGCGCCCGGACGGCAACCGTCAGGACGGCAATCGGCAGGATCAGCCGCGCCAGGATAACGGCCAGCGCTCCGACTACGACCGTCAGGACGCGCCCCGGCAGACCTTCAATCGCCAGGAGAACGGGCGGCAAGAGAACGGGCGCCAAGAGAACGGGCGCCAAGAGAACGGGCGGCAGGAGTATCCTCGCCAGGAGAACAGGCAAGAGAACCGGCAAGAGAACCGGGCCGAGTTCACCCGCCGGGACCAGCCGCGCGAGGACGTGTCTCGGCAGGACATCGCGCGACAGGACCCGTCGCGCCAGGAGCAGCCCCGCACCGACGCGCCGCGCGACAGCCGCTACGAGAACGGACGCACGGAACAGCCGCGCCGCGAGTCGCGCCAGGACGTCCGCACCGAGGCACCCGTCCGCGCCGAGGCGCCCGTGCGTGCCGAAGCGCCGGTGCGCCCGGACTCCCCGGC
>NZ_VRUX01000489.1:0-3250 GCF_008039885.1 Methylobacterium sp. WL103 | reverse complement strand
GCCCTGCGCGACCTCGGGGCTCCCCGCGTCGCGGCCGCCGAGGCGGCTCAGCAGCGCGACCGCAGCGAAGCAGATCGCCAGGGAGCCGAGGGCGGCGATGATCACGATCGGGCCGCCGCTCACCGCGGCGACGACGTTCTGCTGGGCCGCCATGGCGACGACGATCGGGATGTACATGCCGCCCCAGAACTCGACGCCGAACTTGACGTTCTTGGTCAGGCGGCCGGTCCGCACCAGCCAGACGCGGGCGGCGATGAGCAGGATCATGGCGATGCCGACGCCGCCGACGTTGGCCTTCACCCCGAGCGCGACCCCGAGGAGGTCGCCGAGATACACGCCGACCAGCGTGCAGGCGGCGAGCAAGGCGACCCCGGCGATGATCATGGCCGGGGCCCGCGCGGCTCGAAGCCCCGGGGAGGCCGGTCGGAGCCCCACGAATGGGGGTTTTGCGGTGCGACGGGCTGCGGCATCCGGCGTCTCCGTCCCGATCTCGTGATTCGTCTCGGTTGCCCACCAGTATGCAAAATATTGACAGTTCGGCAATCTGGGATACGATGACGTGATCGAACGAGGTCGGCGCATACGCGTTCGATGTCGGATCGCGCGTTTGCATGCGAGCCGCAGCGTCGGGCTACCGGCTTCGAGGACATCGGAATGACCGACTGGCGCAAGCAGAGGACGGCGCGGGACGAGCGGATCGCGGCCGGCCGGGCGCATGCGTCCGGCAAGGTCGTGCGGCACGAGGCGGTGGTCGAGCTGCTGGAGGCGGTCCTGCGCCCCGGCGACCGGGTGTGCCTGGAGGGCGACAACCAGAAGCAGGCCGACTGCCTCGCGCGCGGCCTCGGCGCCTGCGACCCGGGCAAGGTCCACGACCTGCACATGGTCCAATCGGGCATCGTGCTGCCCGAGCACCTCGACGTGTTCGAGACCGGCATCGCCCGGCGGCTCGACTATTCCTATTCCGGCCCGCAAGGCGCGCGCATCGCCAAGATGCTCTACGGCGGGCAGATCGAGCTCGGGGCGGTGCACACCTACCTGGAGCTGTTCGCGCGCTACTTCATCGACCTCACGCCGAACGTGGCGCTCATCGCCGGCGTCTCGGCCGACCGGGCCGGCAACCTCTATACCGGCCCCAACACCGAGGACACGCCGACGGTGGTGGAGGCCACCGCCTTCAAGAACGGCGTGGTGATCGCGCAGGTGAACCAGATCGTCGACACGGTGCCCCGCGTCGACATCCCCGGCGACCGGATCGACTTCGTGGTCGAGGCGGACAAGCCGTTCTACGTCGAGCCGCTGTTCACCCGCGACCCGGCGGCCGTGACCGAGACGCAGATCCTGATGGCGATGATGGCCATCAAGGGCATCTACGCCGAGTACGGCATCCGCCGGCTCAACCACGGCATCGGCTTCGGCACCGCGGCGATCGAGTTGCTGCTGCCGACGTTCGCCGAAAAACTCGGGCTGAAGGGCAAGATCGCCACCAACTGGGCGCTGAACCCGCACCCGACGCTGATCCCGGCGATCGAGTCCGGCTTCGTCGAGCAGGTGCACTGCTTCGGCTCGGAAGTCGGCATGGACCGCTACATCGCCGCGCGGCCGGACATCTTCTTCACCGGCGCCGACGGGTCCTTGCGCTCGAACCGCGCCTTCTGCCAGACGGCCGGACTCTACGCCTGCGACCTGTTCATCGGCTCGACCCTGCAGATCGACCTTCAGGGCCATTCCTCGACCGTCACGACGAACCGCGTCGCGGGCTTCGGCGGCGCGCCGAACATGGGCTCGGACCCGCATGGCCGCCGCCACCCGTCCGACACCTGGATGAAGGCCGGGCGCGAGGCCGGCGGCACCGGCGACCCGGCCTTGAGGCGCGGGCGCAAGCTCGTGGTCCAGCTCGTCGAGACCTTCGGCGACGGGCTCGTGCCCGCCTTCGTCGAGCACCTCGACGCCCTGGAGCTGGCGAAGAAGATCGGTCTCGAACTGGCGCCGGTGATGGTCTACGCCGACGACGTCACCCACATCGTCACCGAGGAGGGCATCGCCAACCTCCTGCTCTGCCGCGACGCGGACGAGCGCGAGCAGGCGATCCGCGGGGTGGCCGGCTACACCGAGGTCGGCCGCGGCCGCGACAGGGCGAAGGTCGAAGCCTTGCGCGCCCGCGGCATCGTCCGCCGCCCGGAGGATCTCGGGATCGAGCCCCTCGACGCCGACCGCTCCCTGCTCGCGGCGCGCTCGATCAAGGATCTCGTGCACTGGTCGGGCGGCCTGTACGAGCCGCCCGCCCGGTTCCGGAACTGGTGAGATGGGTCCGTTGACGGAGAAGGCGTGGGACACGCCACGCGGCCCCCTCTCCAGTTCGGGTGGGGGTTGGGGTGAGGGGTGCGACCTCTCCGGAAAGACTTCGCCCCTCACCCTGTCCCTCTCCCGAACGGGAGAGGGGACCCGCGATCGGGCCGGATGGCGCTGCGAACATAAGGACGCGTTCCCATGGAAACGATGACCTTCCGCCACACCACGCAAAAGCCGCTCGCGGGCACCAAGGCGCAGGCGATCACCGGGGTGGTGGCGTCGGGCAACCTGGAGGTGCTGCTGGAGCGCGTGCTGCCGGCAGACCAGTGCACCATCGAGATCGCGACCCCGGTCGTCGGCTACGGCGACGTCTGGGAGGCGGTGGCCGCCGACTTCGTGGCGCGGACCCAGCCCGGCGGCTTGCGCATCGCGATCAACGACGGCGGCGCCCGGCCCGACACCGTGTCGCTGCGGCTGGCGCAGGGCGCCCGCCTGATGGAGGGCGGCCGATGAGCTTGAGCTGGTACGAGGCCAGCGCCCGGCAGCGCGTCGCGGCGCTCCTCGACGCGGACAGCTTCGAGGAATTCGTCGGGCCCGAGCAGCGCGCGATGAGCCCGCACCTGCCGCTGTTCGATCTGCCCCGCGCCTTCGACGACGGGATCGTGGTCGGCCGGGGCAGGCTCGACGGCCGCGCGGTCTACCTCGCCGCGCAGGAAGGCCGCTTCATGGGCGGCGCCTTCGGCGAGGTGCATGGGGCCAAGCTCGTCGGCCTTTTACGCGCCGCGCTCACCGAGACGCCGGACGCCGTCCTGATCCTGTTCGACACAGGCGGCGTCCGCCTGCAGGAGGCCAACGCGGGCGAGACCGCCATCGCCGAGACCATGCGCGCCATCGCCGACCTGCGCCGGATCGGCATCCCGGTGGTCGGGCTGGTCGGCGGACGCGCCGGCTGCTTCGGCGG
>NZ_VRUX01000488.1:0-3266 GCF_008039885.1 Methylobacterium sp. WL103 | reverse complement strand
GTATAGCTGCGCCCTGCCGGGCCGCTCGGGTGCGCGGGCGCGGCTCGCCCGGCCCTTCGAGGACAGGCTGTTCTTCGCCGGCGAGGCGACGCACCCGCACGATTTCACCACCGCCCACGGCGCCCACGACAGCGGGCAGCGGGCCGCCGACGAGGCCATGGCGGCGCTCGGGCGCAGGCGGGGCGAGGCGGCCTGACGGAAGGCTCCGGCGGCGTCCATAGGGCCGCAGGGGCCGGAACATCCGCGCACGGGGCCGATTGCCGAAGTTCCCGGACAGCATCACCCGACACGCGCGCCGCACGGTCTGTCCCGTTCGAACCCGGCGCGCCAGGACAGCTTCATGACCGACGCCGCTGACAAGCGCCTCACGATGCAGGATCCGCGCACCCAGTACCCGCAGCCGCCGTTCGAGCGCCAACCGCAGGAGGCGCCGGGCCTCGCCGGAGCGATGGACCCGCAGCCGGACCACGGCGAGACCAGCTACCGGGGCCACGGCCGCCTCGCCGGCCGCAAGGCCCTGGTGACCGGCGCCGATTCTGGCATCGGGCGCGCGGCCGCCATCGCCTTCGCCCGCGAGGGTGCCGACGTGGCGCTCAGCTTCGTCGAGGCCGAGATGCCGGACGCGCGGGCGGTGGCCGAGCTGATCGAGGCGGAGGGCCGTAAGGCGGTGCTGCTGCCGGGCGACATCACCGACAAGGCGTTCTGCGAGACGCTGGTGCACCGGGCTGTCACCGACCTCGGCGGGCTCGACATCCTGGTCAACAACGCCGGCAAGCAGACCAACCAGAAGGACGTCGGCGACATCACCGACGAGCAGTTCGACCGAACGCTGAAGACCAACCTCTACGCGATGTTCTGGATCACCAAGGCGGCGCTGCCGCACATGCCGGCGGGCGCGTCGATCATCAACACGGCCTCGGTCGTGGCCTACAACCCGCCGCAGATCCTCGTCGACTACGCCACCACCAAGGCTGGCATCGTCGCCTTCTCGAAGGCTCTGGCCAAGCAGCAGGTCGCGAAGGGCATCCGCGTGAACGCGGTGGCGCCTGGGCCGTTCTGGACCGCGCTGCAGCCCTCGGGCGGGCAGCCGCAGGAGGCGGTCGAGACGTTCGGCTCCGAGGTGCCGCTCGGCCGCCCCGGCCAGCCGGTGGAGCTCGCGCCGGTCTACGTCTTCCTGGCGAGCCAGGAGGCGAGCTACGTCACCGGCGAGGTCTACGGCGCGACGGGCGGCAACGGCACCGCCTGACCCCGCCGCGCCCGCAAGAGGACCGCTTTCCGCCGGCGCTCCCGCCCCGGCGACGGGGTGCACAAGGGAAAGGGCAGGCGCCGCCGGCACGAACAGGCCGGTGGCGTCTTTAAGACATTGGAACGGATAAGTTTCTCCCAAAGCCGCATCCCCGGGGTCACCGATGCCGCCTCGCGCCCGATGCCACGCCATGGTCGCGGAGCCGAATGCGACCTAGTTTGGTGTCCGGGTCCCGAGACGCGGCGGGGACGACCAGGCTCGGGAAGCAGCCCTCGATGTCACTGACGAAGCGGATCGTGGGCCTGGTCGTGCTGGCCCTGACTCCGGCGTTGGCCGTTCAAGGCTATAACGAATACGCCCTGCGGACCGCCCGTGCCGAGGCGGTTCGCAACGAGGCGATGCGCGCGGCGCGGAACGTCGCGGCCGACCTCGGGCAGTTCGGCCGCGGGGCGCGGCAGGTGCTCGGCATCCTGGCCGGCCTGTCGGAGATCCGCACCAAGGATGCGCGGGCGTGCACAGCCTACCTCGCGACGGTGGTCGGCCAGGTGCCCGGCTCGTTCTTCTTCGGCGTCGCCGACGCGGATGGAAAGATCCGGTGCAACACCCTCGGCTCGCCGGTCGGGGCCTACACGGTCGCCGACCGGTCCTACTTCCAGGATGCGATGCGTTCCGGCGGGTTCGCCATCGGGCAGGTCGTGTCCGGGCGGGTCACCGGCCGGCCCACCATCCAGTTCGCGCAAGCCATCCCCGACGACGACGGCGACGGGCGGCCCGACGGCATCGTCATCACCAGCATCGACCTGTCCTACCTCGCGGCCCGGCAGGCCAATGCCGGGCTGCCGCCCGATGCCGCGCTCACCGTCGCCGACCCCAACGGCACGATCCTGGTACGCTTGCCCGATCACGAGGCGTGGGCGGGCAAGCCGCTTCCTCCGGCTTACTGGAAAGCCCTGACGGATCACCGCGGCACCGTCGCCGACCTGCCGGGGTTGCGCGGCAACCAACGGATCACGGCGGTGGCCGGAGGTTCGCCGGAGGACCTCGAAACCATGACGGTGGCGGTGGGCCTGTCGTCGGCCAGCGCCTTCGCGGACATCGACGCCGCGACCCGCCGCGGGATCGTGCTGATCGGCCTCGGTGCGATCCTCGCCGTCGTCGCCGCGCTGATGGCCGGACGCGTCTTCATCCGCCGGCCGGTGCGACGCCTGCTTGCGGCGGCCAGCGCCTGGCGGGCCGGCGAGCTGGGGACCCGGACCGGGATCTCCGGACCCGGCGAATTCGGCCGGCTTGGGGAAGCGTTCGACGCCATGGCCGCGTCGCTGCAACGACACGAGGGCGAGCTGCGCGAGGAGGTCGCGCGCAGCCGCGTCCTGCAGGAGCGGCAGACGATGATGCTGCACGAGCTGAACCACCGCGTCCGCAACACCCTGACCACCGTGCAATCCCTGGCGCGGCAGACCCGCCGCGACGACGACCGGGGCGAACGGCTGGAGGGGCGCATCCTCTCGCTGTCCAAGACCCACGACCTGCTGTCGCGCGACGACTGGGGCGGCGCCTCGCTGCGGACGGTCCTGGAGAACGAGCTGGCCCCCTACCGGGACGACCAGGCCCATCGCTTCGACCTGGATGGCACCGACCTCGACCTGCCGCCGCGCTACGTCCTGGCGCTCGGCATGACGGTGCACGAGTTGACCACCAACGCGGCCAAGTACGGCGCACTCTCGACCGATGCGGGCCGCGTCGAGGTCGCCTGGACCGTCGTCGTCGCCGAGAGCGCCGCGAGGCGGCTCGTTCTGGATTGGCAGGAGAGCGGAGGCCCGCCGGTTCGGGAGCCGGGAAAGCGCGGATTCGGCACGCGCCTGATCACGGGCGGGATTAGCCGGGAGCTCGGCGGGCTGGTCCGGCTGGACTTCGCCATCGACGGGTTGCGCTGCAGCCTCGACGTCCCCCTCGACGAGCCGGACCGCTTCACCTCGTTCGGCGGCCTCGCCGACGCGCGGCCGGCCGGGCGGGCCTGAGG
>NZ_VRUX01000487.1:0-3272 GCF_008039885.1 Methylobacterium sp. WL103 | reverse complement strand
GTTCCTGCATCGCCAGCATCTGGCGCTTGAGGTCGTCCAGGCCGCCGGCACCGACCTCGACGACCTCAAGCGCCAGATGCTGGCGATGCAGGAACGCCTCGAGGCGCTGGCGAAGAAGTAGGGCCAAAGAACTCCACGCCCGTCTTCCCTCCCCCCTCTGCGGGGGAGGGTGGGCCTCGCGTCAGGGAGGGTCGGGAGAGGAGAGCGCTATGTCGGGAGAGGTCGCTCCCCTCTCCCGACCCGCTTCGTGGGCCACCCTCCCCCGCAGAAGGGGAGGGAAGTCGTGGCGCCTGCCCCGATAAAAGGTTGACGAACCGTTAACGTCGGCCCCACCCTTGCAGCGCCGGTCCGGGCTGGGCCGGGGGATGCGGGCGATGATGCAGATCGGGACAATCGGGCGTGTCGGCACGGTACGGGCGACCGTGCGGCCGCAGGCGCCGGGGTCCGAGTCGCAATCTTCCGAACCGCAAGAAGCCTCCGGATCGAAAGTGTCCGCGCCCACCCGCGCCCTGGTGGCGATCGCCGGGGGCCGGGACGAGGCAGCCCAGGACGCGCCAACGCCAAAAGCCCGCGGCGGCACGCGGCCGCTCGCAGGCTTTCTGACTCAGGTGATCGTGGCGTCCGATCCGACCCTGCGGCCGTCGCGGCTGGAGCGCACCGGGATCGCGGCCGCGCGCTACGCCGAGACGGCGCGGCTCACGGCCTGATTCCCAAGGCTACTCAGGCTTCGGTCGACTTGACCGTGAGCACCTGGCGGCCGCGATACATGCCGGTCTTCAGGTCGATGTGGTGGGGGCGGCGCAGCTCGCCCGAATCCTTGTCCGTCACGTAGGTCGGCGCCTTGAGGGCGTCGGCCGAGCGGCGCATGCCGCGACGGGAGGGGGAGGTTTTGCGCTTCGGAACGGCCATGACGGGAAATCCTTGCGGTCTGGCGCCAAAGCGGCGCCCGGGCGTCTCCCGGCCGGGATCGCCTCGCGCACCGCTCGATACGGAGATTCGAAGGCGCGCTTATAGCGGGGGCGCCGGGGCGTGGCTAGGGGGCGCGTGCGACCAAGCTGCCGGACACGCTCGATGTTGGACTTTGGTCCAAGATCGCGGCCGAGCAAGACAGTGGCAGGCGCCGACGGCACCGGGCGCGTGCTAGCCGAGACTTGACAGTTCTGCCGTGATGGCCTGCGGTGGGCGGGGTGCCATGGCGACGGCCCGAAGGCGTCGCCGCGACGGGAAAGTCCGCCGCGTCCAGAATTCTTTGAACCTTTTTTCCTCCACGACCCGTTAAGCTTGCGGCCGACCCGCCCGCTCGCCTCCAAGCACGACGGTTCGCCTTCTGGACTTCCTAAAAAGGTGCCCTCGCGGCACCGGCCGACGCCGCACGGTGGATGCGGTCCGCGCCCTGAGAGAGATCACGATCGATGGAATCGTCCGATGCGTGGCGCCAGACCGGCGGCCTCGACACCGAGCAGGGCAAGGGCGACCCGTTCGCTGCCGCCGTCCGCGCCACGCGGATGGCGATGATCATCACCGATCCGCGCCTGCCCGACAACCCGATCGTCTTCGCCAACGACGCGTTCCTGCGGATGACGGGCTACGAGCGCGGCGAGGTCATGGGCCGCAACTGCCGCTTCCTGCAGGGGGCCAACACCGATCGCGGCGCGGTCGCGCTCATCCGCGAGGCGGTGACGGCGGGGCGCGACATCGCCATCGACATCCTGAACTACCGCAAGGACGGCGCCCCGTTCTGGAACGCGCTGTACCTCAGCCCGGTGACGAACGAGGGCGGCGAGGTGCCCTACTTCTTCGCCTCGCAGCTCGACGTGACCGACCGCGTCGACGCCCACCTGAAGGTCGAGCAGGAGAAGGCCCATTTCGAGGCCGAGGTGGCCAAGCGCACCCAGGACCTGAGCCAGTCCCTGGCGACGCAGACCATGTTGGTCCACGAGGTCGACCACCGGGTCAAGAACAACCTCCAGATGATCGCCGCCCTGCTCGCCATGCAGACCAAGGCCATCACCGACCCGTCGGCGCGCGCGGCGATGGAGATGATGCTGACGCGGGTCGAGGCGCTGGGCATCGTGCATCGGCGGCTCTACCAGTCGAACGACGTCGAGCGCTTCGACGTCGCCGAGTTCGCCCGCGACCTCTCCACCGACCTGGTGCGGGGCTCGGGCCGCGACGGCATCCGCCTGCACCTCGACCTCGAGGCGGTGGAGGTGCCGGTCTCGAAGGCGCCGCCGGTGGCGCTGATGATGAACGAGCTCATCACCAACGCGCTCAAGCACGCCTTCCCCGGCGATCGCCCCGGCCGGCTCTCGGTGACGGTCGCACCGGACGGGAAGTACTTCGCCATCAGAATCGCCGACGACGGCGTCGGCATGCCCGTGGAGGTGATGGATAAACGCTCCTTCGGCAAGCGCCTGATCGGCACCCTGTGCCGCCAGCTCAACGCCAGCATCGCGTGGCAATCCAACGAGCCGGGGACCACGGTCAACATTCGCCTGCCGCGCGAGATGGCAGACAGTTCGGAGACGCCGTGAGCGACCCGCTGCGGATCCTGGTCGTGGAGGATGAGGCCCTCATCCTGATGCAGATCGAGATGATGCTCAAGGAGGCCGGGCACAGCGTGGTCGGCACCGCGATGACGGCCGCCGAGGCCATCGCCCAGATCGAGGCCTGTCGGCCCGAGCTGGTGCTGATCGACCTGCGCCTTGCAGACGGCTCTTCCGGCCTCGAGGTGGCGCAGGCGATCCGTGAGCGCGACGGCATCACCGCCGCCTTCATGACCGCCAACGCGCGCCAGCTCTCCGAGGAGATGGAGGGCGCGACCGCGGTGATCGCAAAACCCTTCAGCGAGGCGGTGCTGGAAGACGCGCTCGCCTACCTCAAGGCCTGCGTGCGCCGTCCGCCGCCAAGCGAGCCGGTACCGAACGGCATGCGGATCTCGGCCGAATGCCTCGCGCGCTTCGACGCCATGCGGCACTGAGCGTCCGACCCGGATCGAGAACCGAACCGGGAACGGAGTGCGCGCGACCGGACTTGGAATTCAATCGGATTTGGAACCAGCGACTGGGGCGGCGTGCCGCAGCGTTAAGCCGCGGTTCAACCGCTCCGGCTCACACCACGCTCCGTCGGCGCCAGGTACCGGGCCGCCGTCCCTTCGGGAGGACCACCATGGCCACGTCGTTCCTGCGCACCTTCGCACTCCTGTCCTGCCTGGCCGCCGCGCCGGCGCTGGCGCAGAGCCCCGCCCCCGCGACCCCGACCAAGCCCGGAGC
>NZ_VRUX01000486.1:0-3274 GCF_008039885.1 Methylobacterium sp. WL103 | reverse complement strand
GCCCGTGACCGACGGCGACGATGCCCCGGCCCCCAAGGTCCGCCGCCGGCGCCGCCCGCGCTTCGAGGGCATCGAGGCGGAAGGCGGCGCCGAGGGCAAGACGCCGGACGGCACCGGCTCGGGCGAGTAATCGCCTTCACGACTCCATCGAAGGCCGCTCCGGTTCTCCGGGGCGGCCTTTTTTCTTTGGCGCTAAAGCCCGGCGATGGGCACCTACGATCGCACCCAAGAACAATCAGGATAGGCGCGGACTGAGTGGATCAGCCGACGGCGGCGAGCAAAATCGGCGAACGGCGCCAGATCCCACCCCCAGGCGTCGCCGGCTTTCGACAGGACGACGGGTGCCCGTTCGCGCAGCGTCTGAAACGCCGCGACTCAGTCCTCGTCCGCCTCGGCGAGGGCGACGGCCGGGCTCGGCCCGCGATAGCCGGTCGCCAGCACGTAGAGTTCGCTCGAATCGGCCCGGCTGGCGTTCGGCTTAACGTGGCGGACCAGCGCGAAGTCGCGCTTCAGGTCGGAGAGCAGCGCGCCCTCGGTGCCGCCCTGCAGCACCTTGGCGAGGTAGGCGCCGCCCGGCGCGAGGATCTCACGCGCGAACTCGGCCGCCGTCTCCGCAAGGCCGATGATGCGCAGGTGGTCGGTCTTCTTGTGCCCCGTGGCGTTGGCGGCCATGTCCGACAGGACGAGGTCGGCCGGGCCGCCGAGAAGGCCGGTGAGGCGCTTCGGAGCCTCGGGATCGAGGAAGTCGAGGGTGATGAACTCGACGTTCTGCATCGGCTCGATCTCGAGCAGGTCGATGCCGACGATGCGGCCGGTCTCGCCGACGACCTTCGCCGCGACCTGCGACCAGCCGCCGGGCGCCGCACCGAGGTCGACGATGCGCTGGCCGGGCTTGAGCAGCTTGAACCGCTCGTCGATCTCCATCAGCTTGAAGGCCGCCCGCGAGCGGTAGCCCTCGCGCTTGGCCCGCTGCACGTAGGGATCGTTGAGCTGCCGCTCGAGCCAGCTCTTCTGCGAGTGGGTGCGCCCACGGCCGGTCTTCACCCGCTGCTTGAGCTCTCCGCGGACTCCACCCGTCGCGCCCGCTCCGCCACGCCTGTCGGTCACCGGTAGCCCCCGCGGCGCCAGACGCCGTCTTCCCGCATCATGTTCATCAAGAGTCCTTCGCGCAGGCCGCGGTCGGCGATGCGCAGGCGCTCGGCTGGAAACGCCCGGCGGATCGCCTCCAAGATCGCGCAGCCGGCGAGCACCAAGTCGGCACGATCGCGGCCGATGCAAGGGTTCTCGGCCCGCTGGTCGAGGCGCGTGTCGAGCAGGTCGTCGATCGCGCCCGAGACCTCGGCGTCACTCATCCACAGTCCGTCGACGCGGCGGCGCTCGTAGCGCACCAGACGCAGGTGCATCGCCGCGATGGTGGTGACGGTGCCCGATGTGCCGAGCAGGTGGAAGCCGGGGGCGATCGCCGCCGCCGCCGCACGGATCGCGAAGGGGCCCAGCATCTCGGCCACCTCCTCGACCATGCCCTCGAACATCATCCGCGTGACCTCGGAGCCGCCATGGCGCTCGGCCAGGGTGACGACGCCGACGGGCAGCGAATCCCACGCGCGGATGCGAAGCGTCGGGTCGGTCGAAGGGTTGGCGGCCGCGCCGTCGAGCCAAGCGATCTCGGTGGAGCCGCCGCCGATGTCGAAGATCACAACGGATTCGGCCAACGGGTCGGCGAGCGCCGCGCAGCCGGTGACGGCGAGGTAGGCCTCGGTCTGCCGATCGACGATCTCGAGATCGAGGCCGACCTCCGCGCGCACCCGCGCGACGAAGTCGGCGCCGTTCACCGCGAGCCGGCACGCCTCGGTGGCGATGATCTTGGCCCGGCCGACGCCGCGGGCGCGCATCTTCCCCTTGCAGATCCGCAGCGCGTCGATCGTCCGCTCGATCGCCGCCTCGCTCAGGCGGTCGGAGTTTCCGAGCCCCTCGCCGAGCCGGACGATGCGCGAGAACGCGTCGATCACCCGGAAGCCGTGCGAGGACGGCTCGGCGATCAGCAGCCGGCAATTGTTGGTGCCGAGGTCCAGGGCCGCGTAGGCGTTGCGGCGCGTGTCGCGATGCGAGACCACGGGGGCGGAGCCGGGTGCCCCTGCCGGTGGCGCGCCCTGGGGGCGGGCCGGCGCGGTCGCGCCACTCTCGTCCCTCATCGGCGTCGCCGCGCTTTCCCATCCTTGGCCCCGGCGAAGAGCCCGGCCATCATTCGCATCCGACCCTACTCGCTCGGCGGCGAACTGCAACGTCCGTTCGCAGCACCCGGCCCTGCATCCACGGTCGCCCGTGGCGAACGCCCTGTGAGATCAGGCCATCGCCTTGGCGAGGCTCGCGGCGCGGGAGGTGGGACGCAGCAGGCTCTTCACTTGGGAATAGGGGCGCGGCCGGTTGATGACCTCGTCGAGGCGCGACCACAGCGTCTTGGGCGAGAACGGCTTTGCAATGATCTCGTTGACGCCGAGGTTGATCGCCCGGTCGACGACGTTCCGGCGCGGCTGGGCGAGCATCAGGATGATCGGGATCGTCGGGCAGGGCGAGGTCGAGGGCGTGCGGGCCAGCCGGATGAACTCCTCGCCGGAGAGGATCGCGAGGTCCCAGTCGATGATCGTCAGGTCTGGCTTGCTCTCGGCCAGCACGCCGAGCGCCTCGGCCCCGTCGGGCGCCTCCAGCACGCGCTTGATGCCGACGCGCATCAGCATGTCGCGCACGATTCGGCGGATGTAGAGGCTCTCGTCCACGACGAGGGCGGAATAGTCCGGGAAGGTCGGGGTCGCGATCATTCGGGGGGCGGCACGCGGGCCCCGGCGGAGGCGGGAGCCTGTAGCCCTGCATACGCCACCGCCCTTTGCGCTTCCCTAACGGGGCGGCACCGCGTCGCGCCGCCCGGGTGCGCCGACGAGAAAGTGATGGAACTCTCGGTGGATCGACAACAAGGTCCTTGCGGTCAAGCCCCAATTGCGTCAGGACTGAGGCGTTATTCTTGGTTACCGCGACCGGGGGTAATGGGAGTGCGGGGCGTGAGCTGTCTGGGATGGCGCGCACGCGGTATTCGAGACGTGGTCGGCGGACGGTTTTTGGCGAGCTTTCGATGGGACGTGGTCGTGATTTCCGGGGGCCGCAGAAGCGCGGCTTCGATGAGGGTGGCGCAGAGCCGAGATGGCCTGATCAGGCTCCCCCGAGTGGCGGCGGATACGGTGGCGGCGGCTTCGGCGGCGGCGGCGGTGGCGGCGGATACGGT
>NZ_VRUX01000485.1:0-3277 GCF_008039885.1 Methylobacterium sp. WL103 | reverse complement strand
GCTTGACTATGCTGGATCGCTCGACGGATCGCCTCAGTCGTCGTGGCGCTGCCGTGAAGAACTTGGCCCATAGCTCATCCCTCCACTCCGACGTGAAGACTGCACCATCAAACCCTGGGATCAAACACCTAGAGCTTTTTCCGTGATCCCTGGATCACGGAAAAAGCTCTAACCTGATGTGTGGTCGCATTTTCTTCACGCGAGCCGGCATCCACCTCGCATGAAAATGCTCTAACCGGCCGGAGCGTAGACGCCGACGAACAGCGGGCGTGCGAAGACGTCCGCCGCGTGCGCCCCCTCGACCTCGCACCAGCGGTCGAGGTCTGAGGCCGCGTCGATCATGCTGCTCACGACCTGGGCCGCGATCGACGGGTCGATCGCGCGGATCGAGCCGTCGGCGATGCCGTCCCCGATCGGGAAGGCGAGGCGCTCCCACAGCCGCCGCATGGTCAGCGGGATCTCGGCCCGCAGGCTGTCCGGCAGGGCGCCGACCGCAGTGCAGCGCAGGAGCGGACCGCGCTCGGAGACCTGATGGCGCATCAGGGCGCGGGCGCAGGCGGTGATCCGCATCCAGCCGCTGCCGCCGGCGGCCTCCGCCGCCTCCTGCTCCCGCCGCAGGATTTCGAAGGTGCGCGCGAAGCACTGGGCGATCAGGTCGTCCTTGTTGTCGTTGTGGTGGTAGAACGAGCCCTTCGTCACGCTGAGCCGCGCCGAGATCTTCTCGACAGACGCGCCGCGATAGCCTTCCGCGTTGATGAGCGCGGTCGCCGCCCGCAGGAACGGCTCGGTCGGGTCGGCGGGCGCCGTGACGGGATCGGGCGCATCGCCGCTCCAGCGGCTCTCCGGCCCCGCGAGCCCGCGCAGCAGCAGGTCGGCGACGCGCTCGCCGACGCGGGGGTAGTCCGCCGCCTCGTAGCGGTCGATCCAGGCGCGGACTGTGTGGACCACCGAGATCACGAGATGCGTCCGCGCGTTCAGCGCGTCCCGGTCGAGACCCGGGAAGGCGGCTTCGGGGAAGAACGCCGTGCGCGCCTGCCGGAAGAAGGCGTTGTAGGCGGCATAGACCATCGCGCTCTGCGGCTCGGGCAGCGCGCGCATGTCGGTGAGCCGGACCTGCGGCGGCCGCGCCCCGATCTCGATCGCCGCCAGATCGCGGAAATACGCGGCGAGGAAGGCGGAGAGCCGCCGAGGCGGGTCGGCGGAGGCCGCCGTCTCGGCCAGCAGGGCCTCATGCCACGCGATGGTGCTGACGTAGCAGGCGGCCGCCAAGTCCTCCTTGCGGCGATAATAGTAGGTGATGCTGTTCGGCATGAGGCCGACGCTGCCGCCGACGTCGTTCAGCGCCGTGCCGCGGATGCCGCGGGCGTTGAAGTGCCGTGCCGCGGCGTCGAGGATGGCCTCGCGCTTCTGGGCGTAGCGTTTGGTCTGCCCCGCGGCGGGCCTGCCTCCATCGATCATCGTCGCGATTGAGCATGGCCTTACCCGGACTGACAAGCGGGCGGCCGCGAGACATGATACCCCGAAGCCACAGGGCGGCGGCTTCGTCGTTTAGCCAGTTGCGGTGCTCGCGCGCACGACTGATCCTGCCTCCATGATGATGCAGCACGACGCGGCGTATCAGCCCCAACCGGAAGCCGTGACCGCCCGCTCGTCGGGCCGGTCGCGCACGAGTGCACGCCCCATGCTGTACGACGCGTTCGACATGCAATGCGACATGGCCCAGCAGACGCGGGCCTGGGGACGGGTGCTGCACGATGCGGTCTCGCCCTGGGCCGGCTTCGGCGAGTCGATGAACTGGATGTCGGCCGGCGCCCGCATGATGATGCGCGCCGGCCTGACCTTCGCGCGCCCCTCCTTCGGCATCGACACGATCGCGGTCGGCAACCGCGAGGTCCCGGTGGTCGAGGAGCCGATGCTCTCGACGCCGTTCGGCACTCTGCTGCGCTTCCGCAAGGACATCGACACCGAGCAGCCGAAGGTGCTGGTGGTGGCCCCGCTCTCGGGCCACTTCGCGACGCTGCTGCGGAGCACGGTGAAGACCCTGCTGCCCGACCACGACGTCTACATCACCGATTGGCACAACGCCCGCGACGTGCCGCTCTCGGATGGCGCCTTCGGCTTCGACGACTATGTCGGCCACCTCGTGCAGTTCCTCGGGGCGATGGGCGGCCCCGCCCACGTGCTCGCCGTGTGCCAGCCGACCGTGCAGGCGCTCGCCGCCGCCGCAGTCATGGCCGAGACCAAGGATTCGGCCGCGCCCCGCAGCATGACGCTGATGGCCGGCCCGGTGGATTGCCGCATCAGCCCGACCTCGGTGAACGCGCTCGCCACCTCGAAGCCGATCGAGTGGTTCGAGAAGAACCTGATCTCCACCGTGCCCCGGCGCCACAAGGGCGCCGGCCGGCGCGTCTACCCCGGCTTCGTGCAGGTCTCGGCCTTCGTGTCGATGAACACCAAGCGACACATGCAGGGCCATGCGGACCTGTTCTGGCACATGGCCAACGGCGAGGTCGAGAAGGCCGACGCGATCGCCGGGTTCTACGACGAGTACTTCGCCGTGCTCGACCTGGCGGCGGAATTCTACATCGAGACGGTGAAGACGGTGTTCCAGGACTACACCCTGGCCAAGAACGAGCTGACCTACCGTGGCAACCCGATCGACATGCGCTCGATCCGCAAGACCGCGCTGATGACGGTCGAGGGCGAGCGCGACGACATCTGCGCCGTCGGACAGACCATGGCGGCGCACGACCTCTGCACCGGCCTGCCCCCGCACATGCGCAGCCACCACCTCCAGGCCGGCGTCGGCCACTATGGCGTGTTCTCGGGCCGCAAGTGGGAAGGGCAGACCTACCCGCTTGTGCGCAACTTCATCCAGTCGCACGACTAACGGCCCTTGCTCCGCCCTGAGCGGATTTGACCCGCACGCGCACGATGCCCACCATGCTAGCCTGCCTGCAGAAAGATGCAGGTTCGAGAGCGGCGAGGCGATTGCGGGCGTGAGCAGAACCGATCCGAAGCGATCCGACACCGCCGCGCAGCTCGACCGGCTCGTGGCGCAGGCCAGCGCCGCCGGCTTCTGGGAGCGGGCCTGGCCGCTGCTGTGGCGGGGCTTGGGCGTCGTGCTGGCGTTCCTCGCCGTGTCCTGGCTCGGTCTCTGGCTCGATCTCCCCGCCACCTGGCGCATCGTTGGCCTCGTCGCCTTCGCTGCCGCGCTCGTCGCCGTCCTGTCGCCGCTCGTGCGCCTGCGCCGGGCCGACCGGCGCTGGCGCACGAG
>NZ_VRUX01000484.1:0-3283 GCF_008039885.1 Methylobacterium sp. WL103 | reverse complement strand
AGGGCGGCGAGCCCCTCGGTCAACACGCGGTTCTGCTCGGGCAGGTTCGAGTGAGTCCGTTGCAAGTCCACCGCGCCGGGCGCGGGCTCGGGCTGCAGGACCGGCCCGCTCAGGTCCGAGCGCACGTAGGTGCCGCGCCCGACCTCGCCGAGGGTGAGGCCGCGGCGGGCCAGCTCGGCGTAGACGCGCGCCGCCGTCGAGACCGCGATGTCGCGCTCATAGGCGAAGGTGCGCTGCGGCGGCAGGCGATGCCCCGGCCCGATCTGCCCGCTGGCGATCTCCGCCGCGACCGCGTCGGCGACGCTCCTGTAATCGGTCATCGGCTAAATTGATCCGAGTTCAATAAAGACATTGAACCGAGATGCGTATCGGATCAATCCTGTCGAGGCAATCCCGGCCGGATCGCTTCCCCTTCCCCGCTTCGGATCGCCGACCATGCAAGCCGCCTCGTCGCCCGCGTCGTTCCCCACCTCGGCATCCGCGCCCGACCGCAGGCGGTTCCTCGGATTCGACGCGTCGATCGTAGGGATCTGGCTGAAGCGCCACCGGGCGCGCCGCGAGCTCGCGAGCCTGCGCGACGACCAACTCCGCGACGCAGGCCTCGACCGCTTCGCCGTCCGCGCGGAAGCCCGCAAGCCGTTCTGGAAGCCGTGACCCGAGCGGCCGGCCGCCACCTCGCACCCACCTCTGCAGCCGATGCCGGTCAGCCATTTGCGGCGACCGGCCGGCGAGCACTTCCGAAATCGCGCGTCGAACCTTACTAAAGACGTCCGCGCCGGCCGTTGGCCGGCAACAGACACGCCGCGAAGCGACCAGAATCCATGACGAGCCCGCGCACCCTCTACGACAAGATCTGGGACGACCACGTCGTCGACGTCGAGGCCGACGGCTCGACGCTGCTCTACATCGACCGCCACCTCGTCCACGAGGTGACGAGCCCGCAGGCCTTCGAGGGTCTGCGCGTCGCCGGTCGCACGGTGCGCGCCCCGGAGAAGACGCTGGCGGTGGTGGACCACAACGTCCAGACCTCGGACCGCTCCAAGGGCATCGAGGATCCGGAGAGCCGGATCCAGCTCGAGGCGCTGGCGCAGAACGTCAAGGATTTCGGCATCGAGTTCTACGATGCCCTCGATCGCCGCCAGGGCATCGTCCACATCATCGGCCCCGAGCAGGGCTTCACCCTGCCCGGCCAGACCATCGTCTGCGGCGACAGCCACACCTCGACGCACGGCGCGTTCGGGGCTCTCGCCCACGGCATCGGCACCTCCGAGGTCGAGCACGTGCTCGCCACGCAGACGCTGCTGCAGAAGAAGGCCAGGAACATGCGCGTCACCGTCGACGGCGTGCTGCCGGCCGGCGTCAGCGCCAAGGACATCGTGCTCGCGATCATCGGCGAGATCGGCACCGCCGGCGGCACCGGCCACGTCATCGAGTATGCGGGCGAGGCGATCCGCGCGCTGTCGATGGAAGGCCGGATGACGATCTGCAACATGTCGATCGAGGGCGGCGCACGCGCCGGCCTCGTCGCCCCGGACGCCACGACCTACGCCTATTGCGAAGGCCGGCCGATGGCGCCGAAGGGCGAGGCCTTCGCGCGGGCGCGGGCCTACTGGGAGAGCCTCGTCAGCGACGAGGGCGCGCATTTCGACAAGGAAGTCCGCCTGGACGCCGCCAGCCTGCCGCCAATCGTCAGCTGGGGCACGAGCCCCGAGGACGTGATCTCCGTGCTGGGCTCGGTGCCCGACCCGGCCTCGATCCTCGACGAGAACAAGCGCGCCTCGAAGGAGAAGGCCCTGTCCTACATGGGGCTCACGCCGGGCACGAAGATCACCGACATCACCCTCGACCGGGTGTTCATCGGCTCCTGCACCAACGGCCGGATCGAAGACCTGCGCATCGTCGCCCAGATGGTCGCGGGCCAGAAGGTGCACGAGAGCGTCTCGGCGATGGTGGTGCCGGGCTCCGGCCTGGTGAAGGCGCAGGCCGAGGCCGAGGGCATCGACACGGTGCTGAAGGCCGCCGGCTTCGATTGGCGCGAGCCCGGCTGCTCGATGTGCCTCGGCATGAACGCCGACCGCCTCAGCCCGAACGAGCGCTGCGCCTCGACCTCGAACCGCAACTTCGAGGGCCGCCAGGGCCATCGCGGCCGCACCCACCTCGTCTCCCCGGCCATGGCCGCCGCAGCCGCCGTGGCCGGCCGCTTCGTCGACATCCGGGCCTGGCCCAAGGGGTAAGGGCTCCCGCCAACCACCCCTCGCCGTCATTCCGGGGCGCCGAAGGCGAGCCCGGAATCCAGAACCGCAGGTCGTGCTTCGGCTGGCGTCGGCGGCGGCTCTAGATCCCGGGCTCTGCTGCGCAGCCCCGGGATGACGGGGAGTGTTCGTGATCGATTGGCGGAGCCTCGGCTCGCCGACGACGGACGCGGTTCAGGGCTGCTCCGCCCTCAGAACTCCATATCGAGCTCTTCGATCTCCTCCGGCTCCTCGGCGGCGGCCTCGGCCCACTCGACCATCAGCGGCCAGTGCAGGATGGCGTCGCGGTAGGCGGTGGCGCGCGGGGGAAGGGTCACGTCGTAGGTGCGAAAGCGCGTGCAGACGGGGGCGTACATCGCGTCGGCCAGCGTCGGGCGCTCGCCGAACAGGAACGGCCCGTCGTAGCGGGCGAGGCAGTCGTCGAAGATCGTGACGATGCGCTCGATGTCGCCCTTGGCGCCGTTGAACACCCGAAAGCTCGGGTGGAAGGCCTTCAGGTTCATCGGCAGGGCCGAGCGCAGGTTGATGAAGCCGCCGTGCATCTCGCCGGCGATCGAGCGGCAATGGGCGCGGGCGGCCACGTCCTTCGGCAGGAAGCCGGCCTCGGGGAAGGTCTCGTTGAGGTACTGCGCGATCGCCAGCGTGTCCCAAACCACGATGCCCTCGTGGTGCAGGCGGGGGACGAGGAACGAGGGCGAGAGGTGGAGCAGCTCGGCGCGCGAGGTCTCGTCGCCGCCGGGCAACATCTCGGTGTCGAAGTCGAGGCCGGCCATCTTGCAGATCAGCCAGCCGCGAAGCGACCACGACGAGTAATTCCGGCTGGAGATCGTCAGCGTCGCCGTGGCCATGCTCGCATCCTTCGCGGATCGTTTTCGCGAGAGGCGGATCCAAGACTCGTGCCGACTCGCCGCCGCAGGCGCACATCATGCCTCGGGCGTGGGCGAATTGCCACGGACCCCGACGGGGATCACTCGCGCCGGAGCAGAGCCGCGACGTCGGCCTGCTCGGACGCCGACAGGCCACGCTCGAGG
>NZ_VRUX01000483.1:0-3291 GCF_008039885.1 Methylobacterium sp. WL103 | reverse complement strand
GGCGCGGCCGCGGGCGCGCCGGACGTGGCGCCGGCGATATCGCTCCTGCGGCCGCCGATCGGCACGCCGCACCTGTCGATCCCGCGCGGGCGCAAGGCGCCGATCGAGCTGGAGGCGCTGCCGGATTTCGAGATCGATCCGGCGATCGAGGCCTTCGTCGAGGCGAAGGCCGCCTACCGCCGGCGCACCACCGTGACGGCGGAAACGATGACCGCCTTCCTCGACCGCCATCTCGGATTGGACGGGACTCTGCGCGGCTCGGCGATCGCGGTGGCCGACGTCGACGCCTTCGTGGTGTTCCAGCGCCTGCGCGAGATCGACGTGCTGTTCGAGGGCGCCCTCGGCACCCGTTACGCCGTGTCGCGGGTGGAGGGGCGCCTCTCGAACGGGTGGCTCGATTGCCCCGACTTCGTCATCCGCCGCACCTCTAGCGATCGGCATGCGGGCGACCGACCCGCAGGGAATCGGCATGCTTGAGCCGTTCCGCGCCATCATCGACGGCGAGGAGACGCCGCCGCCCGGCGCCCGTGCGCCCGACGTGGAGGAGCTGACCCGGGCGCTCGCGGTGCTGCTGAAGGGCCAGGTGATCTATTCGAACACCCCCGGCATCGGCCGCAGCTACGAGCTCGCCCGGCACTATGCGCCGTTCTTCACCGACTACTTCGCCTGCCTCGGCTACGCGCTGACCGTTTCCCACCGCGACCAGATGGTTTCGCTGACCCTCGCGCCGGACGGGCCGCGCCACGACATCGTCGCCGAGCGCCTGCGCAAGGACGAGACCCTGGTGCTGCTGGCGTTGCGCCTGATCTACGAGGAGGGCCTGCGCGACCACCGCGTTTCCACAGACGGCCTGGTCGAGGCCACCACCGACGACGTCACCGAGCGCATCCGCACCGCAGCCCGCAACGACCCGCCGGAGGAGACGCGGCTGATCGAGATCCTCCGTCTCGTCGCCCGCCGCGGCGGCCTCCGGCTGGGCGAGCGCGACCGGGCCGAGCGCGTCACCCCGGTGAGCGTGCTGCCCGGCATCCTCGTGCTTGCCTCAGATGCGTGGCTCGACCGGCTTCGCGCGTGGTTGGAGGCCGGTGAGGCGTAAGGGTCAGGGCCTCTCCGCGTGCGGCGGGGGAACGAGCGTGCGCAAGGCCTCGAAGTAGCGTCGCCCGAGGATACGCTGCGAGGCGGCATCGAAGTGGATCCTGTCGCCCGCGTTGCCGGCGAGTCCGTCCGCGGAGACGTTGGTCGTCAGCGCGACGGCGTCGGAAAGATGCGCGAGCGCATCGAGGATCGCGAGCCGTGCCGGGCTCGACGTCACCCAGTCCGGCTCGAAACCGCCTGTCACGAACGGCACCTGGCGCGCGCCGCCGATGCGGGCGCGGAAAGCGGCGACGGTGCGGGCGAGCCGGGCGGCGTAGTCCGGACCGGACAAGGCGCCGGCGTCGGCCTCGCCCTGGTGCCAGAGAATCGCGGCGAGGCACGCGTTCGGCGCCGCGTCGAGTGCGGCCCGTGTCCGCCGCACCGCGCCCTCGAACAGATCGTCGCCGGGGTTCCAGTGGCCGTTGGCGAACCCGGTGCCGCCGACGGCCGCGGGTACGAGCAGGATGCGGCGGCCCGGCGGGCGCGTGGCGATGTAGGCGCGGGCGAAGCTCAACCCCAGGCCGACCCGCCCCGCGGCCGGGCCGGGATGCAGGAGCGGATCGATCGCAGGCAGGATCCGGCCCCGGCTGCCGGCCTGGCTCCATTGGACGATGCGGGGATCGGGCATGCCGTCGAGGGTCGCGTCGAAGCCGAGGCCGAACCCAACCATGTTCGACTGTCCGGCGAGCAGCACCACGTCGGTGCCCCGGCCCCGATCGGTCGAACTGCACACGGCCGCCGCCGCAGACGACGCCAGCGCGAGGCCGATGAGAGACCAAAGACCGAGCTTCGAGGCCCACCGAGAACCCGTCCGATGCACCCTCGATGTCATGGTCGCCGTGCCCGCGCCCTCGGGATCGAGGGACCTTCGGTCCCGCTCTACACCGAAAACCGGTGCGGGCGCCGTCGTGCGTGGTGCGGGCGCCCTTGCGTCTGCCCGCGCGGTTGGCCAACTGGGCGCCCTCTCACCCGGATCGGACCCGCCCCCGGTGTACCGTCTCACCGACATCGCCCTTTCGAACTGGTATCTCATCCGGCGCGAGCAAATCCGGATTCGGGGCGCGGCGGCGCTCGTCGGGCCGACGGGGGCCGGCAAGTCGACGATCTTCGATGCGGTCGGCACGGTGCTCGCCGGCAACAACGCAAGCCGGCTCGCCCTGAACGCCTCGGCCTCGGGCCGCAGCGCGCGCACCGTGCGCGACTATTGCCTCGGCTGGATCAGCGATCCGGCCGAGGGCGGCCGCCCGACGCGCGAGGCCTGCGAGACCGTCATCGCCCTAGTGTTCGAGAACGCGGCGACCGGGCGCACGGTCTCGTTCGGGCTGGCTCTGGCGGCGCGCGCGAGCGACCAGAAGGAGGAGGTGCTCTCCCGCTTCATCGCCACCGGCCACCGCTTCGAGATCGGCGACTACCTCCGCACCAATTCCGAGGGCAGCTTCACCGCGCCCTGGACCGAGATCGCCAAGGACCTGCGGGTGCGCACCGAGCGCTTCGAGGAGTTCCGCTCGTCGGGCGAGCGCTTCACGGCGGAAGTGCTGGCGACGCTTCGCGAAGGCGCGCCCGCGCCTGACCCGCGCCACTTCCTGCGCACGTTCTCGAACGCCGTCGCGTTCAAGCCGATCTTCGATTCGAGCGCCTTCGTGCGCAGCTTCGTCCTCGATCCTGAACCGCTCGACGTCGCCCGCGTCCGGCAATCGGTGGAGAACTGGCGCCGCCTGCTGGAGACGATCGAGGAGCTGGAGGTCAAGCTCGCGCGGCTGAAGCGCCTCGCCGGGCGCTACGAATCCTGGGCCGACGCGGTGCTCGCCTCCGGCATCCACGAGGCCCGCGCGGCGACCGCCGAACTGCGTCGCCGCTGCCACGACCTCGTCGCCGTGCGGACCAAGCTCCGGGCCGGGGCCGAGGCCCTGCGCATCGCCCGCGAGAGCGTCGGCACGAGCCGCGGCTTCGTCCGCGACATCGACGGGGAGATCGCCGAGAAGAAAGCCCTCGTCGTCGGCGGGGCGACCGACGGGCGCCTGGCCGCCTCGACCATCGGCCTATCGATGCTGGAGCGCGACCGGCGGGACCTAGCGGCCCGCGTCGCCGACCTCGTCGGCCTCGTCGGACAGATGGGCAAGCTCCAGGCGGTCGCGCCGGTGTTGCGCCAGGTGGCGC
>NZ_VRUX01000482.1:0-3298 GCF_008039885.1 Methylobacterium sp. WL103 | reverse complement strand
GCGACGGGCTGCGCGGCGATGGCGGCGGCGACGTCGGCGGCGCGGGGAAGCGTCACCGTGAACCAGAAGGTCGAGCCCTCGCCGTCGTCGGAGGCCACGCCGATCGTGCCGCCCATCAGCTCGACGAGGCGGCGGCTGATCGCGAGGCCGAGCCCGGTCCCGCCGAAGTCGCGGCCGACCGAGTTGTCCACCTGCGAGAAGCGTTCGAACAGCCGGTGCTGCTTGGCCAGCGGGATGCCGATGCCGGTGTCGGTCACGCTGAAGCGGACGGTCTCGCCTGCATCCGTGGTGCCGGCATGGCGCACCGCCAGGGTGACGCTGCCGCGCCGCGTGAACTTCACCGCGTTGTTGAGGAGGTTGAGCAGGATCTGGCGCAGGCGCGCCTCGTCGCCCAAAAGGCTCCGCGGCAGGTCGGGATCGATCCGGGCGATCACGGACAGGCCCTTGGCGGCGGCCAGCCCCCGCACGATCGAGAGCCCGTTGTCGGCGAGCGCCGCCGGAGCGAAGGCGCGGTGTTCCAGGTCGATCGCCCCCGCCTCGACCTTCGAGAAGTCGAGGATGTCGTTGACGACGGTCAGCAGGGCCGAACCCGAGGAGCGCGCCAGCTCGGCGTGGCGCCGCAGGTCCGGCGCCAGCCGCTCGGCGCGGGCCAGCAGGTCGGTGAAGCCGATCACCGCGTTCAGCGGCGTGCGGATCTCGTGGGACATCGCGGCGAGGAAGTCGGTCTTGGCCAGGCTCGCGCGCTCGGCCTCCAGGCGCGCCGCCTCGGCTGCGGTCTTGGCCGCCTGCAACGCCAGCTCGGCGTTCTTCCGCTCGGTGGCGTCGAGGTTGAGGCCGATCACCCGCACGGCGCGGCCCGATGGATCGTAGTAGGCGCGACCGAAGCATTGCAGCCAGCGCACGACGCCGTCCTCGCCCGCGACCCGGACCTCGGTGACGAAGGTGCGGCGCGACGTGATCGCCTGCGAGGCGACCGAGAAGGCGTTCTCCCGGTCCTCCTCCACCACCAGGGCCTTCCATGCCTCGATCGACAGGTGCAGGGGTTGCGTCGTCGACACACCGTGCAGCCGCGCGCTCTCGGGCGAGAGCATGACGGTGCCGGCCACGAGGTCGAGATCCCACGAGCCGGCCTCGGCCGCGTCCTGGGCCAGCCGCAGCAGGTCGCTGGTCTCCTCCAGGGAACGCCGCGCCGCGATGATCTCGTCGATGTCCAATGCCGTGCCGAGCCAGCCGACGACCGCACCCGCCTCGCGGATCGGCATCATCACGATCTTGTGCCAGCGGTAGGCGCCGTCGTGCCGGCGCAGACGGCCCTCGACCTCGTGGCCGCGCTCCTCTCGAATGGCGGCGGCGCAGGCCGCGTCCATGCGCGCGGCGTCGTCCGGGTGGTTGGCGGCGCGCCTCTCCGCCAAGCCGGTGCCGATCGAACCGTAATACGCCTCGAAGCGCTGGTTGACGTAGGCCGCCCGGCCGTCCTCGGCCCGCATGATCCAGACGAGCTGCGGCAGCGTGTCGGCGAGCGCCCGGTAGCGCGCCTCGCTCGCTCGCAGGGCGTCCTCGGCCTGGTGGCGCGCATCGATGTCGCGCACCGAGGCGACGAAGCCGGCCGGCTGCCCGGCGGCGTCGCGCACGAGGCGCCACGAGCCCTCGACCCAGAGGTAGGCGCCGTCGCTCCGGCGCAGGCGATAGCTCGCGACCGCGGTCTCGGCCTCGCCCCGCGAGAGGCGGCCGACCATGGCGGTGAGGGTCGCCACGTCGTCCGGGTGGGCGTCGTCCTCGGGACGGGTGCCGACCATGTCCTGCGGCGACCGGCCGAGCAGGGCGTGCGAGGCCGGCGACGCGTAGATCCGCCGGCCGTCGCGATCGACCTGGACGATCATGTCGCTGGCGTTGTCGGCGAGCAGCCGGTAGCGCGCCTCGCTGCGGGCGATCGCCTCCTCGGCGCGGCGCAGGTGGGTGATGTCGCGCACGCTGACGAAGACGCGGGCGACGCTGGTGCCGCCGGCCTCGCGCAGGGGCACGAGGATCACCTCGAAGCGATGGGTTCCGTCGCCGTGGACCCGTTCCTCCGCGCGCCGCAACGGTTCGCCGGAGCGGATGACGCCCTCGATGTCGGCCCGCACGATCGCCGCGGTCCCGGGCGGCATCACGTCCTCGGGGACCTTGCCGCGGACCTCCTCGGGCAAGCGCCCGATCAACGCCGCGGCGCTCGGGTTCAGGGTTTCGAGGGCGAAGCTGCCGTCGGCCGCGACGGCGTGGACGAACAGGTGGTCGGTGGCGTTCTCGAACACGCCGCGGAACAGGGTCTCGGCTTGGCCGAGCGCACGGTGGGTCTCGACCAGCAGCCTTTCGCGCCGGCGCCGGCGTTCGAGTTCGATGAGCAGAAAGAGGCATCCGAGCAGGATGACCGCGCTCGCGGCCACGCCGACCGCCAGCGCGTTGCGCCGCTCGGTGACGAGCGGCGCGAGCACCACGTCCACCGACTTGCCGACCGTGACGACGAGCGGCAGGTTCTCTGTGGTGCGATAGCCGAAGATCCGCGGGCGCCCGTCGAGGCCGCTCGCGATCTCGTAGACTCCCGCGGGTGCGTCCGCGAGCCTCGCGAACAGGCCCCTGCCGTCCGGGCGCAGCGTCAGGTCGCGCTCGTACATGCCGGCCATCGCCGGTTCGCGGATGCGGACGTAGCCGTCGCGCCCGAACAACCCGACGACGGAATCCGCGCCGACATCGAGCGCCTTGAAGCGGCGGGCGAGGTAGTCCGGGTCGACGGCCACCATCAGGACGCCGCCGAAGCTGCCGTCGGGGCGGGTCAGGCGGCGGGCGAGGTTGAACGTGAACGTGTCCATCAGCCGGCCGCGGATCGTGCGCCCGACATAGAGGCCGGCATCGGGGTTGTCCGCCAGCGCCCGGAAGTAGGGCCGGTCCGCCACGTTGGTCTTGCTGAGGGCGGAGGGCACCGCGTCGCGGGTGGCCACGAGGTCGCCGTTCTCGTCGAAGATCGCGATCTGGCGCGCGCTCTCGGCGAGCATCGTCGCGCGCTTCGACCAGGTGGCGAAGTCGAAGGCCTTGGGGTCGTCGGCGTAGTCGGCCTCGATCAGGCGCATCACCTGGTCGACGCCCTCGATCAGGCGCGACACCTGCTCGGCGAGCGCGATCGACAGGTTCAGCACATCGCGCCGCGCCTGGACCACCTCGCCCGCGCGGCGCTGGTCGAGGTGGAACAGCAGGCCGAGCCAGACGAGGGCGAGGAACACGAGGCCGCCGGCGGCCACCAGCGCCTGCGGCAGGCGCCCGGCGA
>NZ_VRUX01000481.1:0-3300 GCF_008039885.1 Methylobacterium sp. WL103 | reverse complement strand
CTAACCGAGCGAGCCGGAGCTGCTCGCCCGGTTCGCCGCTGGCTTTCCCGACATGATGCCGGCATAGGCCATCTTCAGGCCCGACGCCGCGCCGACGCCGCCCTCGCAGGCGCGCATGTCGAGCCCGCATTCGCGCAGCGCCAGCAAGGGGGCGAGATCCTCGCCCGCCACGTAGATCCGCGGTCCCTTGGCGCCGGGCTTCGGGGGAAGCCCAAGGATGGCCCCGTCGAGGAACGGCGCCCCGGTCGGCGCGATCGTCGCGGCGATGCCGTGCACCGTCGTCGGGGAGACAGCGTTCAGGTCGACGTAGACCGGCTTTTTACCACCGAGGCCAAGCTCGGTGCGAGACGAGCCGCCAGGGCGGCGGCGTCGGCCGGCGGCACGATGGACAGGATCAGGTCGGCCGCGACGATCTCGGCATCCTCGGCATGGGTCATGCCGGCGTCCTCGGCCCGCGCGCGGGTCGCGGCGCTGCGCCTGGTCAGCGAGGTCAGGACGCGGACGCCGTTCTCGGCGAGGCGCCGCGCGACCGCGCTGCCCATGGCGCCCGGGGCGACGACGGCAATCGTTTGCATCGCACCACCTTCAGGCTGGTGCCGGCGCGGGGAGGATCCTCGCGCCGGCCGTCGCCGGTCCTAGCGCAGCGAGCCGCAGAACCGCTGGATGCGGTTGCAGGCTTCCTCCAGGGTCTTGGTCGAGGTCGCGTAGGAGATGCGCAGGTTCGGGCCGAGGCCGAAGGCGGAGCCGTGGACCGCGGCGACGCCCTCCGCCTGGAGCAGCTCGGTGACGAAATCCTCGTCGGTCGCGATGGTCTTGCCCGACGGCGCCGTGCGCCCGATCGTTTCCGCGCAGGACGGGTAGACGTAGAACGCGCCTTCCGGCGTCGGGCATTGCAGGCCCTTGGTCTGGTTCAGCATCGAGACCACGAGGTCGCGCCGCTCCTGGAACGCCGCCTTGAACTGCGCGAGGTGCGCCTGCGTGCCGTCGAGCGCGGCCACCGCCGCCCATTGCGAGATCGACGAGGCGCCCGAGGTCTGCTGGCCCTGGACGAAGTCCATCGCCTTGATCAGCTTCTCCGGGCCGGCGGCGTAGCCGATGCGCCAGCCGGTCATCGCGTAGGCCTTCGAGACGCCGTTCATGGTCAGCGTCCGCTCGTAGAGGCCCGGCTCGATCTGGGCCGGCGTGACGAACTCGAAGTCGCCGTAGGTCAGGTGCTCGTACATGTCGTCGGTGAGCACCCAGACGTGCGGATAGCGCATCAGCACGTCGGTGATCTTCTTCAGCTCGGCGTGGCTGTAGGCGGCGCCCGACGGGTTCGACGGGGAGTTGAGGATGATCCACTTGGTCTTCGGGGTCAGCACCCGCTCCAGCTCCTCGGGCTGAAGCTTGAAGTCGTGCGCCATGTCGGTCTCGGCGAAGACGGGCGTGCCGCCGCAGAGCACCACCATCTCCGGGTAGGATACCCAGTAGGGGCGCGGGATCACGACCTCGTCGCCGGGGTTCAGGGTGGCGAGCAGCGCGTTGTAGATGACGTGCTTGCCGCCGGTGCCGACGATGGTCTGCGAGACCTTGTAGTCGAGCCCGTTCTCGCGCTTGAACTTCTTCACGATGGCTTCGCGCAGCGGCACGATGCCCGAGACCGGCGGGTACTTGGTCTCGCCGCGGTTGATCGCCTCGATGGCGGCGTGCTTGATGTGCTCGGGCGTGTCGAAGTCGGGCTCGCCGACCGACAGGCTGATCACGTCCATGCCGCCGGCTTTCAGGTCGCGCGCCTTCTGCGTCATCGCGATCGTCGCGGATGGCTTTACGCGCGAGAGGGCGTCGGCAAGAAAGCCCATGATGGGGACTCCGGTTTTCGTGCAGGTTTCGCCGTCCCGTGACGGCGGCGGGACCGTAGTCGCGGGTCGGAAAGCCGGCAAGGCGCCCGGTCGGGGTTCGGCGGGAAACGTCACGCGCCGGATGCAGGGCTCGGGCGCTAGCGACCGCCTCGACGGCCGGTGCGGGCGACACCATCTCCGGTCGATGGCAAATCTCTCCGTTCTCGACCTGTCGTTCGTCGGTTCCGGCTCGACCCCGGCCCAGGCGCTGCGCGATTCCCTCGACCTCGCCCGCCATGTCGACCGCCTCGGCTACGGCCGTTACTGGCTCGCCGAGCACCACGCCCTGCCCTCGGTGGCGAGCCCGGCCCCCGACATCATGGTCGGCCAGATCGCGGCTGCGACCCGTACGATCCGCGTCGGCTCCGGCGGCATCATGCTGCCGAACCACGCGCCGCTGATGGTGGCCGAGCGGTTCAAGGTCCTGGAGGCGCTGTTTCCCGGGCGAATCGACCTCGGCCTCGGCCGCGCGCCCGGCACCGACGGCATCACCGCCCAGGCGTTGCGCCGCCGCGAGGCGCCGCGCGGCGGCGACGACTTCCTCGACCGGCTGCAGGAACTGATGCTGTGGGAGACCGGTGGGTTCCCCGAGGGCCATCCGTTCAACACCGTGGCGGTGATGCCGGCCGGCGTGCCCCTGCCGCCGATCTTCCTGCTCGGTTCGTCGGATTACAGCGCGCACCTGTCCGCACGCCTCGGGCTCGGCTTCGCCTTCGCGCAGCACTTCGCCTCGTTCGACGCGCGTTTCCCGATGCTCGATTACCGCAGGGGCTTCCAGCCCTCGCGCTGGGGCTCCAAGCCCCACGCGATCCTCGCGGTCGCAGTCGTCTGCGCGGAGACCGACGCGCAAGCCGAGCGCCTGGCGCTCAGTACGCAGCTGGCGACGCTGCGGCGCGAGCGCGGCGAGTACGCACCGATCCCGACCCTGGCCGAGGCCGAGGCTTATCCCTACGGCGACGCCGAGCGCGCCCGCATCGCCCGCGGCCGCGACCGGCTGCATGTCGGCGCGCCCGAGACCGTCTGCGCGCTGCTGGCGGGCCTCGCCGAGGCGACGCAGGCCGACGAGATCATGGTCGTGTGCGCCATCCCCGACCAGGAGGCGCGCCGCCGCTCCTACAGCCTGCTCGCGCAGGCCTGGGGCCTCGCCAAGACCGCCGTCGCGGCGTGAGACGGGGAACGACAAACCCGTCCCACCTGTCGCGTAGGTTGCATTCGTTCGCCTGACATCGCGCGCAGATCGGCGCATCCTGTCGATCCCGACGCGGTTTCGCCGCATCGGACACGCGGACGGCCCTCCAAAGGGCCGCCACGACGGGACAGCGATCTCGAGAGGAGACGATGATGGGCGATCGACGCAATTTCCTGAAGGCGACGGCGGGCCTTGCGGCTGCTGCCGTCGCCGCGCCGGCGGCTGGGCGAGCGG
>NZ_VRUX01000480.1:0-3316 GCF_008039885.1 Methylobacterium sp. WL103 | reverse complement strand
GCCAGGAACTCGCCGGAGCCGGAGCCGAAATCGAGCAGGCGCGCGCCCGGCACGAGCTTCGGCGCCAGCAACTCCGCCCGGAACGCGGCCTCGCGCGCCGAGCGCTTGAGGTGCACGCGCGGCGGGCCGCCGGCGAAGGCGAGCTGGTAGTCGGCGCGGTAGGCGTGGGCGTAGTAATCCGCCAGCTCGGCCGGCGTCGGCATCGGGTCGGTGCGGATCAGGCCGCACTCGGCGCAAGCGATCGACTTCAGCGTCTTCAGCCGGCGGTCGGTCTCGGCGACGGTGACGCTCTCGGTCGAGCCGCACAGATTGCAGGCCGTGGGCGCCCCCGTGTAGGGGTAGCCGGTGAACGGCATGAAGTGGTTCAGGAAGTAGCGGGGAGACTGCATGTCGCGCTCTCGTCGGCCGGATCTTCGCTGGCAGGCTTCGTGCTCTAGTTAGATATCCGATCCCGCACAACCGCAGCGCCGTCGTGCGGCCGCGCGGCCCCACGAAGCCGCGCCCCCGGCGGCTCTAGGACAGGAAGCGGCCGCCATGGCCGAGAACCTTACCATGAACGAACGCGTCGCACCGACATCCCTGTCGGCCGTCACCTCCGTCGAGCCGCAGCGCGCCGCCGGCTCCGGCACGCTTCCGGCCGAGCACCCCCCGGTCCGCTGGGGCCGCGTCGGCGTGCTGCTGATGAACCTCGGCACGCCGGAGGGGACCAGCTACTGGCCGATGCGCCGCTACCTGAAGGAATTCCTGTCCGATCGCCGGGTGATCGAGGTGCCGCGCTTGATCTGGTGGCCCCTCCTCAACCTGATCATCCTCACCAAGCGTCCCGGCCCGAAGGGCAAGGACTACGCGAGCGTCTGGAACAACGAGCGCGACGAAGGCCCGCTCAAGACCATCACCCGCGGCCAGGCCGAGCGGCTGCAGGCGGCGATGGGCGACAGCGTGGTGGTCGACTGGGCGATGCGCTACGGCAAGCCCGAGGTCTCCCTGCGGATCCAGGCGCTGCTCGACCAGGGCTGCGACCGCATCCTGCTGGTGCCACTCTACCCGCAATACGCCGCCGCGACCTCGGCCACCGCCTGCGACCAGGCGTTCAAGGCGCTGATGCAGATGCGCTGGCAGCCGACCGTGCGGGTCTCGCCGCCCTACCACGACGACCCGGTCTACATCCGCGCGATGGCCGATTCGATCCGCGAGGGGCTGGCCAAGCTCGACTTCGAGCCGGAGGTGATCCTCACCTCGTTCCACGGCGTGCCGAAGAGCTACCTGCTCAAGGGCGACCCCTACCATTGCCAGTGCGTGAAGACCGGGCGGCTGATTCGCGAGGAGCTGGGCTTCTCGACCGAGCGGATGCGGACCACCTTCCAGTCGCGCTTCGGCAACGAGGAATGGCTGAAGCCGTACACCGACGAGACCGTGCAGACCCTCGCGAAATCCGGCGTGAAGCGCATGGCGATCGTGGCGCCGGGCTTCACCGCCGACTGCCTGGAGACGCTGGAAGAACTCGACGGCGAGAACCGGCACTACTTCGAGGACAACGGCGGCGAGCGCTTCGCCTACATCCCCTGCCTCAACGACAGCGACCTCGGGATGAAGGTGATCGAGACCGTGGTGCGGCGCGAGCTTCAGGGCTGGGTCTGACCGCCCGGCCCGTCCGGGCATCGTGGCCGGCGTGTCGGGCCGTCAGCTCGCCCGCCATCTTGCGAAGCTTCGGCGCGCGGCTATCATCGCGCTCTCGACGCCGGGCAGCCCGGGTCCGCAAAGGTCCGGATAGCCCCGGTCCGCAAGGGTGATGAGATGGCGTTCTTTATCGGTATCGCCTGTCCCTGGCTCGTGATCGCCGTGCTCGACATCCTGGCGTCAAACCGGCGCACGAACGAGCTGACCGCGCTCGGCATCCTGCCCGAGGCTCAGACCACCACGGCGGAATCGGCCTACCTGTTCGCCGCGCCGAACTAGACGGGGGCCGGTCGCGCGGACGCGACCGGCGGCACCGGGCCTCAGGGCTTCTTCGGCTCCTCGGGGGCCGGGGTCGGCGCCGGGGCCGCGATCGGCTTGCCGTTCTCGTCGAAGCGCTCGACCTTCGCGTCCGCGCGCAGCTTCAGGATCAGGTCCTGCTGCGCCTTGCGGATCAGCGCCTGGTCGATCTGCTCCTTGAGCTCTTCGAAGGTCGGGACCGGCTTGTTGCGCTTCTCCTCGACCTTGATCACGTGCCAGCCGAACTGCGACTTCACCGGATCGGAGACCTGACCGGGCTGCAGCTTGAAGGCCGCGTCGGCGAACTCCTTCACCATCCGGTCCTTCGAGAACCAGCCGAGGTCGCCGCCCTCGGCCTTCGAGCCGGCGTCCTTCGTGGTCTCGGCGGCGACCTTGGCGAAGTCCTCGCCGCCCTTGATCCGCGCGGCGACCTTCTTGGCGTCCGCCTCGTTCTCGACGAGGATGTGCCGGGCGTGGATCTCCTCCTCCGGCTTCATCAGCTTGGCCGACTGGTCGTAGAGGGCGCGGGCCGCCTCCGGCGTCGCGGCCTTGCGGGCCTCGCGCTCGAGGTACTCGTCGAGGAGGAGCTTGTCGCGGAAGTAGGCGAGCTTGCGCTTGAAGTCCGGCGTGTCGCCGATCTTGGCGGCGTCGGCCGCCTGCGCGCCGACCTTCAGGTCGAGCATGTAATCGACGAGCAGGCCCTTCTTCTGCGCGTCGTCGACGCCCGGCAGCGACAGGGCCGGGTCCTCGGCGGCGACCGCGATGTCGCCGGCGGTGACCGGGATGCCGTTGACTTTGGCGACGACGCTGTCGGGCGACGGCAGCACCGAGGCGGCGACGGAGGGCTGGGCCGTCGGCGTCGGCGTCTGCGCGATGGCGGCGCCTCCGAGCGCGAGCACCAGGGCGAGCGCGCTCGCGCCGCTGAGGGTGTGGGTCTTCGACATGGCGTTGGCGTTCCTGGCGTGTTTCGCCCCGACCCGCCGCGGCCGAGGGCCGGACGGCGTCGCACGAGGCGTCGAGGAAGCGGCGTCGGAAGCCGCGGGAATCGGGCAGACAGGTGGATCGCGCGACGCCCAAAGGCAAGGCGCAAAGGAAGTCCGCAAAGGCGGCCGCGTGTTCGCGACGGCGTCACGCCGTCCGTCCGGTCGAAGGCGCCGGATGCGTTGACTCTGTTTCTTGAGCTTTCGTGAACGCGCTCCGCGGCAGGCTTGCCCGATCGATGGAGGCACGGATGCGCAGGATCTCGCAGATCGGATGGATCGCCTTGGCGGCGTCGGCTGCGTGCGCGCTGGCGGCGACGCCCTCGATCGCCGAGGCGCGCGGGTTCCGCTTGCGGCTCGGC
>NZ_VRUX01000047.1:0-16239 GCF_008039885.1 Methylobacterium sp. WL103 | reverse complement strand
GCGAGGGAGCCTCCGCCGCGATCCCGGAGATTTCGGCCGACGCGCCGGCGAGGACGACGCGATGAGCACGGGACGCGCCGGCACCCTCGACCGGCCGGCGCGGCTCCACCGCCGCGACGGCGTGCAGAACCTGCGCCTCGACGGCCTGCAGATCCTGCGGGCGGCGGCGGCCGTGATGGTCGTCCTGCTCCACGCCGAGCTGCTGGTGTCGCTCCAGGCGGAGGCGCGCGGCCTCGCCATGCCGCGCCTGACCGCCCTGCCGCTCGGGGCCGGCGTCGACCTGTTCTTCGTCATCTCCGGGTTCGTGATCGTCTACGCCTCGGAGCCGCTGTTCGGCGCGCCCGGCGGGGCTGCGACCTTCCTGAGGCGCCGCCTGCTGCGGATCGTACCGCTGTACTGGTTCGCCCTCGCCCTGCGGCTCGCCGTGCTGCTGGCCTTCGCCGCCGCCGGCCATGCGGTGACGCTGGCGTCGGGCGGCGACCCGGCGCCGATAGTGCGGCTCGACGGCCTTCGCCACGTCCAACTGCCGCCGCTGCACGTCAACGGCACCGCCTTTACAAAACTCCTCGGCCCGGACGGGCAGGAAGCGGGTGTCGACCTGCTTGCGGCGCGCCGGGCACGGCTCCGGCAAGCGCTGGACGAGGCTGCGCCCGACGTGGTCGTCACCGAGCTATTCCCCTTCGGTCGCCGGGCGCTCGCCGCCGAATACCTCGACCTCGTCGAGGCCGCCGCGGCGCGGCGCCCGCGCCCGCTTATCCTCGCCTCGATCCGCGACGTGCTCGTGGCGCCGGCCAAGCCCGAGAAGGTCCGAACGGCCCATGCTCAGATCGCCGCCCTGTACGACGCGGTGCTGGTGCACGGCGATCCCGCTCTTCTCCCCCTAGACGCCTCCTGGCCGGTAGACGCTGGGCTGAGGCCGAAACTGCGCTACACCGGCTACGTCGACGAGGCTGCGGAGCCGGTCGAGGCAGGCAGGACCCGCTCGGGCATCCTGGTCTCGGCCGGATCGAGCGCAGCCGGGCTCGACCTCTGCCGCGCAGCGGCCGACGCTGCACGGCAACGCCCGGACCTCGGCTGGCGCATCCTCGCCGGCAACGGCATCGCGCAGGCCGCGTTCGACGCCGTGGGGGCGGAGCTCGCAGACGGGGTGCTGACGCGGGCGGTACCAAATTACCGGCCGCTGCTGGCGCGGGCGGCTGTGTCAGTGAGCGCCTGTGGCTACAACACCGCTGTGGACCTCCTCGCCACCCGGACGCCCTCCGTGCTGGTGCCGTTCGCGGCCGGTGCCGAGACCGAGCAGAGCCTGCGTGCCGCGCACCTCGCTACCCGCGCCATTGCCCGAGTCGTGCCCGAGAGCGCGCTCTCCGCGGCCGCCCTCATCGACGCAGTGGAAGCGGTCGGCGGGGCGCCATCCCCCACCGCGCAAGGCATCGATCTCGGCGGAGCGAAGCGTACCGTTGCCATCGTGGAAGCGCTCTTCGTTGCGCGCGGTCGGGTCACAAGGGCGAAGAAAAGTCCCTTCGACTACCTACGCGCCATCCTCGACGACGGAGGTGAGAACGGCCGCGCGGTTTCGATCTGGTGGCGCGACGACGACGCCGTCGCCGCGACCCCGGCACTCGACCGGCTGCTTGCACTCGCTGAATCGGTAGCGGCACCGCTCCTCGTCGCGGCGATCCCGGCGGGCGTCGCGCCGTCCCTCGGCGCGCGGCTGGCCGATACGGAGCGCGTCAGCCTCGCGGTGCACGGCCTCGCGCATGCGAACCATGCGGCGCCCGGCGGCAAGCCGTCCGAATTCGGCGCCGACCGCTCGCTGCCGGTCGTCATCGCCGACGCCGCGGAGGGGCTGCGCCTCGCCCGTGACCGGCTTCCAGCGGATCGGCTGCTGCCGGTTTTCGTGCCACCGTGGAATCGCCTCGCGCCCGACCTCGCCGCCGCTCTGCCAGCGCTCGGTTATCGCGGCCTGTCGTCCGTACCAGCGTCGGCGGTACCCGGCCTCGTGCGCGCCGACGTAATGCTCGATCCGATCGACTGGCGCGGCACGCGCTCGCTCGTCGATCCAGAGCGGCTGGTCGATACCTTGTGTAGGGCGATCACGGAGGAAGCTAGCGGCCCGATCGGTCTGCTCACCCATCATCTGGCCCACGACGCAGCGATCTGGGACTTCCTCGATGCGCTGCTGGCACTTCTGGCCCGGCACGAGGCGGTAGCGATCCGCGACCCGCGGCAACTGTTCCAGCCGTCGGCGGTGGACGAGGTGGCGTCGGCGTGCTGGACTCAGGCCGCCGACGCGCCCGCGAGGATCGCTTGAGCCCGCTCCTGTCCATCCAGAACCTGCAGGTCGACTTCGGCGGCCAAGGTGCGCCGTTCCGCGCTCTGCACGGCCTTTCTCTCGACGTGACGCGCGGGCGGACGCTGGCGCTGGTCGGGGAATCCGGCTCGGGCAAGTCGGTGACCGCGCAGGCGATCCTGCGCATCCTGCCGCGGGCGGCCACGATCAGCGGCGGCCGCATCCTGTTCGACACCGGCCGCGGCGCGACCGACATCGCCGCGCTTCCCCCAGACGGACCGGAGATACGCGCGATCCGCGGAGCCGGCATCGCGATGATCTTCCAGGAGCCGATGACCTGCCTGTCGCCGCTCCATACCATCGGCGACCAGGTCGGTGAGGCGCTGCGCATCCACGCGAACGCCAGCCGCGCCGAAGCCGACGCGCGGGCGAAGGATGCCTTCGCCCGCGTCGGCTTCCCCGACCCGGAGCGCGCGCTCCACACCTACCCGTTCGAGCTCTCGGGGGGCCTGCGCCAGCGCGCGATGATCGCGATGGCGCTGATCCTCAAGCCCGCCCTGTTGGTGGCCGACGAGCCGACGACGGCGCTCGACGTGACGACCCAGGCCCAGATCCTCGCGCTGCTGACCCGGCTACAGGACGAGACCGGCATGGCGATCCTGCTGATCACCCACGACCTCGGGGTCGTCGCCAACGTGGCCCACGACGTGGCGGTGCTGTATCGCGGCCGCCTCGTCGAGGCCGGCCCGCGCGACACGGTGATGCGAAAGCCCGGCCACGCCTACCTCAAAGCGCTGCTCCACGCCGTACCGCGCTTCGACATGGCGCCGGGCGAGCGCCTGACCCCGATCCGCCCGGCGAAGGCGGTCATCCCGCCGGCGCGCAAGCCCGTCGCGATCGACGGCCCGATCCTGCGCGTCGCCGGCGTCTCCAAGACCTTCACTCTACGCTCCGGGCGGTTCGGCGGCCCGCCGCGGGTGGTGCGGGCGGTCTCCGACGTGTCGCTCGACCTCGCCCCCGGCACGACGCTCGGCCTCGTCGGCGAATCCGGCTCGGGCAAGACCACCGTGTCGAAGATGGTGATGCGTGCGCTCACCCCCGATTCCGGCCGGGTGCTGTTTAACGACGGCAGCGGCCCGCGTGACATCCACGCCCTGGCCGGCGCCGACCTGTTCGCCTACCGCCGCGCCGTGCAGTTCGTGTTCCAGGACCCCTACGCCTCCCTCGATCCGCGCATGACCGTGCGCCAGATCCTGACCGAGCCGATGGAGATCCACGGAATCGGCACCCGCGAGCGCCGGGCGCGGGCCGAGGCGCTGATGGCCATGGTCGGCCTTGAGGCCGGCGCGCTCGGGCGCTATCCGCACGCTTTCTCGGGCGGCCAGCGCCAGCGCATCGGCATCGCCCGCGCACTCGCCCTCGATCCGAAGGTGCTGGTACTCGACGAGCCGGTCTCGGCGCTGGACGTCTCGGTGCAGGCGCAGATCCTGAACCTGCTGAAAGACTTGCAGGCCGCGCTCGGCCTGTCCTACCTCATCGTCTCCCACAACCTCGCAGTGATCGACTACATGGCGGATACCATTGCGGTGATGTGCCGTGGGCGGATCGTGGGGCAGGCCCCGAAGGCCGCCCTGTTCCGCAACCCGGTTCACCCCTACACCCGTGCCCTGCTCGCCGCGGTGCCCGACCCGAGCCTCGACCACCCGCTCGATTTCTCTGCGATCACCGGCGACCATTCCGACCCGGTCCGCTGGCCGGAACCGTACCGGCTGGCGCCGGACGAGGCCGGGCACATGGTCGAGATCGAGCCGGGCTACTTCGTCCGGCAAGGCGCGGCCGACGCGCGGCGCGCCGCATGAGCGCGCCCCACCCGTCGCGCACCCTGGAACGCCTTCGCCGCCGGGTGCTCGCGCCATTCTTCGACCGGCTCGGCTACGACCTCGTGCCCGCCGCCCCCGACTGGTCGCACCGGCCGACCTCGCCGCGCGAGGTCGAGCTACTCCTCCGCTTCGCAGCCGAAAGTCTGGAGCGCGACCTCGCCTCGTCGGGGATCGCGACCGCGCTCGACGTGCACGCGGCGACGCGACAGTTCTGGGCGTTGATCCCGACGGCGCCGGTACGCCAGCGGCGCGGCGGCAGCGGCTTCAACGGCGCGCTCCAGCTCTATGTCGCGATGCGGGCGCTAGCGCCGGCCACGGTGATCGAATCCGGCGTATTCCGCGGGCTGACGACCTGGGTGATCCGGCAGGCCTGCCCGGATGCGACGGTCCATTGCCACGATCCGGACCTGTCGAACCTGCACTATCGCGACCCGCGGGCGCATTACAGCACCGCCGACTGGTCGACGGCAGACTGGTCGCGGCTCGATCCGGCGAAGACGGTCGCGTTCTTCGACGACCACGTCTCGCAGGCGCGCCGCGTGGTCGAGGCTCGGTGCTTAGGGCTCAATCGCCTGCTGTTCGACGACGACGCCGCCGGCCATCGCATCCACGCCCACGGCGGCCCGGCGCACCCGACCATCGCGATGATCGAGACCCTTCGCGATGCGTCTCGGCACGCTGCAGCCGAACCGATCCGCTGGCAGCGCAACGGCCGCAGCTTCGAACAGGCGATCGACGACCCGCTCGCCCGCGAAGCCGCCGCCGGCATCGCCCACGCCCACGCTTTCGACGACCTGCACCGCGCGACCGGCTACTCGCCGGCGCGGCTCACCTACGTGTCGGTGCATCCCCCGGTGCCAACCGCGAGCGGGAGGGCGGCGTGAACGATCGGGACAGGCACGACGTGCACATGTCGGATGGCGGCCTATCCCGCCGCGCGTTTCTGGTCGGCGTCGCGGTCGCCCCGGTGGCCTTCCTCGTCCCACGTTTCGCCCGCGCGGATACCCCAGCGCCAAGGCCACCCGAAACCCCGCTGGTCGTCGATCCCCTCACCGCCGGGCGGAAGCTCGGCACGCGCGGCGGGACGATCCGCACGCTGATCGCGAAGGCGCGGGACGTTCGCTACCTCTCGGTCTACGGCTACACCCGCCTCGTCGGGTACGATGCCGACCTCGTACTGCAGCCCGACGTGCTCGCCGCTGTCGCGGTCGAGGGCGGACGGTTCACCTTCACCCTGCGCAAGGGCCACCGCTGGTCCGACGGCGAACCCTTCACCACCGAGGACTTCCGCTACTACTGGGAGGACGTCGCGAACGATCGTGACCTGAGTCCGGGCGGGCCGCCCGACTTCCTGCTGGTCGACGGCCGTCCGCCCGTGGTCGAGATCGTCGATCCGATGACCGTGCGCTACGTCTGGGAGCGGCCGAACCCACGTTTCCTGCCGGCGCTGGCCGCACCACGCGACCCTCTGATCTACCGTCCGGCGCATTATCTCAAGATGGTCCACCCGCGATACGTCGGCCGCGACAAGGCCGAGGCGGCGGCCAAGTCTCAGAAGCTTCGCGGCTGGGCGGCGCTGCACAACCGGATGGACGACAACTACGAGCTCAACAATCCCGATGCGCCGACGCTGCAGGGCTGGCGCCCGCGGACTCGCGCGCCGGCGACGCGCTTCGTGTTCGAGCGCAACCCGCATTACCATCGCGTCGACACCGCGGGCACGCAGCTGCCCTACCTCGACCGCATCGTCATGGACGTGGCTTCGACCGGGCTGCTCGTCGCCAAGACCAATGCGGGCGAGGCCGACTTGATGTTTCGCGGCTTGACGATGCCCGACATCCCGAGCCTCAAGGAGGGCGAGCGGGCGCACGGCTACCGCACCAACCTGTGGCCGATGGCGCGCGGCTCGGAGATCGCGCTCTATCCGAACCTGACGACCCTCGATCCCGGCTGGCGCGCGCTCAACCGCGACGTCCGCTGGCGGCACGCCCTGTCGCTCGCCATCGACCGGCGAACGCTCAACAACACGCTGCTGTTCGGCCTCGGCACCGAGGGCAACGACACGGCGATCCCGGCGAGCAAGCTGTATTCCCCGGAGCTTCGCACCCTGAATGCCGGCTACGACCCTGCGGCGGCGGAAAAGCTCCTCAATGCGGCCGGCCTCGACAAGCGCGACGCCTCCGGCATCCGCCTCCTGCCGGACGGGCGGCTGCTCGAGCTTGTGGTCGAGAGCGACGGCGAGGCCTCGATGGTCCTCGACGGGCTGCTGCTGATCGGCGAATTCTGGCGCGAGGTCGGGATCAAGCTGGTGGTCAAGCCGCAGGAGCGGACGAACCTGCGCCGGCGGTCGATCGCCGGGATGACGGTGATGGTGGCGGCGCAGGGCCTCGACCTCGCTGTGCCGACGGCGATCATGCCGCCGACCGAGCTGAGCCCGGCGCAGAGCGACCACTATTCCTGGCCACGCTGGAGCCTCCACGCCGAGACGCATGGGGCGAGCGGCGAGCCGTGCGACGTCGAGGCCGTCCACCGCCTGATCGACCTCGACCGGCAGTGGCGCGACACCGACGACGTCGGCAAGCAGGCCGAGATCTGGCGCGAGATGCTGATGAACCACGCCGAGAACACCTGGGTGATCGGCACGGTCGGCGGCGCGCTGCAGCCGGTGGTCGCGGCAGAGCACCTCGCCAACCTGCCAGTCAAAGCGCTGTACTCGTTCGAGCCGACGGCGATGATCGGCGTCCAGCGCCTCGACGAGGTGTTCTGGGATCGCCCGGACGAACGCCAGGCGTTGATGCGATGATCGCCGTCCTTCGCCGCGTCCTCACCATGGCGGTGACGCTGCTGGTGATCTCCGCCCTGGTCTTCGCGATCATCAAGCTGCCGCCGGGCGACTTCCTGACAAATCGGATCATGGAGCTGCGCTCCATGGGTGAGGCGGCCTCGGTCGCCAAGGCCGAGTTGCTGATCCGGCAATACGGCCTCGATCGCCCGGTCACCGAACAATACCTGATCTGGGTCGGCCTGATGCCGGGGCCGGCGGGCTTTTCAGGGCTTCTCCAGGGCGATTGGGGCTGGTCGTTCGAGTACGATCGCCCCGTCTCCGAGGTGGTCGGCGACGCACTTTGGCTGACGCTGGTGGTCAACCTCGCGGCTCTGGTCTTCGTCCACCTGGTGGCGATTCCGATCGCGATCTACTCCGCAACCCATCGCCATACGGCGGGCGACGCGATCGTCACCGTGCTCGGCTATGTGGGATTGGCGGTGCCTGGGTTCCTGCTGGCACTGATCCTGCTGTTCTACGCCAACATCTGGTTCGGCCTGTCGATCGGCGGCCTCTACGACGCCTCGTTCACGGGCAAGCACTGGGACTGGCCCAAGATCAAGTCGCTAGTAGCCCACCTCGCCGTGCCGACGCTGGTGATCGGGCTCGGCGGCACGGCGGCGATGATCCGGCGGATGCGGGCGAACCTGCTCGACGAGCTGGCCAAGCCCTACACGGTGACGGCGCGGGCCAAGGGGATGCCGCCGTTGCGGGCGCTGCTGAAATACCCGTTCCGGATGTCGCTGAACCCATTCGTGGCCGACGTCGGCAACCTGCTGCCGCACCTCGTCTCCGGCTCGGTGCTGGTCTCGCTCGTGCTAAGCCTGCCGACGGTCGGCCCGCTGCTGCTCGACGCGCTGAAGAGCCAGGACCAGTTCATGGCCGGCTTCATCCTGATGTTCGTGGCGCTGCTGACGCTTGTCGGCATGCTGATCTCGGACCTCGTCCTCGTCTGGCTCGATCCGCGCATCCGCATGGGGGCGCGCTGATGGTGCCCATGGCGCCTCACTTCGTCGATCCGGCGCCGTTCGACCCAG
This sequence comes from Methylobacterium sp. WL103, assembly GCF_008039885.1. Taxonomy (NCBI): domain Bacteria; kingdom Pseudomonadati; phylum Pseudomonadota; class Alphaproteobacteria; order Hyphomicrobiales; family Methylobacteriaceae; genus Methylobacterium; species Methylobacterium sp. WL103. Next base: position 8,208 of record NZ_VRUX01000047.1, on the reverse strand, counting down.
AGGCCGGTGGCGGCCGCGATTCCGGCACGGCCTACGCCTCGGCTTGGCGGCTGATCTTCCGCAAGTTCCTGGGCCACCGCATCGCCGTCGCCTCGGCGATCGTGTTGCTTGCGTTCTACGCAGCCGTACCATTCGTCGAGTTCCTGGCCCCCTACGAGCAGGCCAAGCGCAACGGCGACTACCTGTTCGCGCCGCCGCAGGGCCTGCACCTGTTCCACGAGGGCCGGTTCGTCGGGCCCTTCGTCTATGCCTACCGCGCCGAGCTCGACATGGAGACATTCCGGCGCGGCTACGTCACCGACACCGCCGCGCCGCAGCCGCTGCGATTCCTTTGCCGCGGCGACGCATACGCCGTCCCAGCGCTCGGCCGGGGCGACTGGCATCTGGTCTGCCCGTCCGAGGGCGGGACGCTCTACCTGTTGGGTACCGACCGCCTCGGCCGCGACCTGCTCTCGCGCATGATCTACGGCGCGCGGATTTCGCTGGTGATCGGCCTCGTCGGCGTCGCGATCTCGTTCGCCCTCGGGCTGCTGTTCGGCGGCGTCGCCGGGTATTTCGGCGGCCTCGTCGACGCGGCGGTGCAGCGGCTGATCGAGGTGGTGCGGTCGCTGCCCGAGCTGCCGCTCTGGCTCGCGCTGTCGGCGGCACTGCCGCCGAACTGGAGCCCGCTCTGGGTGTTCTTCGGCATCACCATCATCCTCGGGCTGCTCGACTGGCCGGGCCTTGCGCGCGCGGTGCGCGGAAAATTGCTGGCTTTGCGCGAGGAGGACTTCGTGCAGGCCGCCGAGCTGATGGGTGCCTCACCCGCCCGCGTCATCGGCCGCCACCTGATCCCGAACTTCATGAGCCACCTCATCGCCTCGGCGACGCTGTCGATCCCGACGATGATCCTGGGCGAGACCGCGCTCTCGTTCCTCGGCCTGGGCCTGCGGCCGCCGGTGACGAGCTGGGGCGTACTCCTCAACGACGCCCAGAACCTCGCGGCAGTCCAGCTCTACCCCTGGCTGCTGCTGCCGTTGATGCCCGTGCTGGTTACGGTGCTGGCGTTCAACTTCCTGGGCGACGGGCTTCGCGACGCCGCCGACCCGTATCATTGAGACGTGCGAGGGCGGGGCTCGCCCCGCGGCGCGCCCTGCCGCATAAGGCGGCGAGATCGCCCGCGAGGACAGTTCCGTGACCGTCACCCAGATCACCCATCACGACCTCGACGGCTACGGCGCCGTGGCGATCGTCGGCAACCATGTCGACGTGGCGCGGGTCGTCCACGTTCCGCGCTATTCCGACGTCGGCCCGGTGGTCGAAGAGGAGTTGAAGCGGCTCTCGAAGACGGACGCCTCCGAGACGCTGATCATGACCGATCTCGGGCTCGAACCGGTGGCGGTGAAGTTCCTGAAGAGCTTCGCCACGATGAACCGCAAGCGGGCCGAGGATGCTCGCCACCGCCTGATCGTCCTCGACCACCATGCTTCCTCGATCGACCAGCTTCGCCAGCACGGCGTCGAGCCGGTGGACGAGACGGCCTCGCCGAAGCGCTTCGACTTCGAAGACCCGGGCGTGGTCGTGCTGATCGACGAGACCTGCTGCGCCACCAAGATGGCGCATGCCAACCGCGCCCTCTACGCCGCGCGCGAGGGCGAGGACCTGACCGCCCTGGTCGAAGCGGTGGACGCCCTCGACCTGTGGAAGAAAGAGCGCCCAACCTTCGCCGGCGGGCTGATGCTCGACGAGGTGTTCTGGGACAACGTCGCCAACCTCGTGCCGGTCGGACATCCCTGGCACGACCGCTTCGTCGTGGCCTTGCTGCGCGCGGTGTCCGGGCTGATCGACGAAGGCCTCCCCCCTGCCGAGATCGAGACCCGCGTCGCCGCCTTGCGCCGGCAGGTGCTCGACAAGCTCCTCGAAGGCGAAACGGAGGACGATCGCACCCTGACCACGCGGATGCGGATCGCCCGCGTCCTGGCGCGCTCGGACGTGCTATTCCGGCCGCTCTCGGATGGGACCCTGATCTCGTTCGGCCTCGATTCCGGCACGTTCCAGCGCGTCTCGGACCTGATCATGGACCGCGGCGGCGCCAAGCGCGTGTGCAACGTTCAGCGCACCGGCTCGCTGTCATTCCGCTCCAACGACGAAACCGCGCTCGACGGGGCGCGCAAGTTCCGCGGCGGCGGCCACAAGGATGCCGCCGGCGGCAAGCTTCCCGCCGGCTCCGCCTTCTCCCTTGCCGACGCGATCGCCCAAGTCGAGCCGATCCTCAACCCGCCGCCGCCTGACCGTTCGGCAAGCCCCTTCGCGGCGTTGAAGGATTGGAAAGGGTAGTTCGTCTCCAAAAGTCGCAGGTAGATCGGATCGATTGTGCAATCGCTTCGCGATGGCTAGGATATTGCCTGGCTGAGATATTGCTCGAAGTCTGCCCGTAGGACACACCGAATTTTTGCTGGGATCGTGCCAGCGTCGTCAACCGGAGTCGAGAAGCTCATGTCCGTTCGGCAAGGACCGCAGCGGCGGGCGCCGAGGAAGTCCGCGGTCGTCCCGGACGTGCCTGCGGATTCGCAGCGCCTCGACAACCAACTCTGCTTCGCCGTCTACGCCGCCGCGCATGCCTTCGGCCGTGCCTACCGTGCGCTGCTGGGCGAGCACGACCTCACCTATCCGCAATACCTCGTGCTGCTCGTGCTCTGGGAGGAAGAAGGCTTGTCGGTGAAGGAGATCGGCACGCGCCTCTTCCTCGATTCCGGCACCCTCACGCCGCTGCTCAAGCGCCTCGAGGCGTCGGGCCGCGTCCGCCGCGCCCGGGACCGGGCGGACGAGCGCCAGGTGAGCATCTTCCTGACCGACGCCGGGCGGGCCTTGCGCGAGCCGCTGGCTTGCATCCCCGACCAGGCCGGCGGCATGACCGGCCTCGACGTCGAGGGGCGTCGCGCCCTGCTCGACCACCTCGTCACCCTCCGCACCGGCCTTCACGACGGCACCGACGCCTGACCAAAGTCGTCTGATACCGGGCAAACGAAAAGGGCCGCCACCGCTTGAGCGGGGCGGCCCTCAGCCTGTCCGGCCGGGTGGTCGATTGCCTCAGGCTTATCGCCGGGCGATCAGGTCCTCAGATCAGGTCTTGGACTTCAGGTAGGCGATGATGTCGTCGACCTTCTTTTCGTCCTTGATGCCCGGGAAGACCATCTTGGTGCCGGGGACCTTCTTCTTCGGGTCGGCGAGCCACTCCTTAAGGTTGGCCTCGTCCCAGGTGATGCCCGAGTTCTTCAGCGCCGCAGAGAACGCGTAGCCGTCGCGGCCCTCGCCGGCTTTCTCGCCGACGATGCCCTTGAGGTTCGGGCCGACGCCGTTCTTCTCGAAGTTGTGGCAGGACTTGCAGGGGGCGAACGCCTTCTCGCCTGCGGCCGCGTCGCCTTCCGCCTGGGCGGCGACCGGCAGGAGCAGGGCAAAGGCGGCGCCGAGGATGACATGACGCATCGGGGTATTTCCTCCGTTGTGACGGTTATGGCCGTCAGGCTTATGGCAGAGCTTTGTCGATTGGAACAGGTCGAAGGTGCAAACGCGGCTCGTGCCGTTCGGGCGCTGCGACCAAACGTTGCAGCATCCTCCACCTCGTTCCAGCCGGCCGATCGACGGCGGTGCGGGCTCGCCCATGTTGGGCTAGACTGCCCACCAACAGGTCCCCGCGTCGCCGTCCGACACCTTTACCGCCCGCGCCTGACCGTGGGCTGAAGGATCGCCGGCGTCGCTTAGGGGACTTCGAGAATTTCGGAGGCCCACGCCATGTCCATCCGCTTCCCCGAGCCCGATGCCGGCGTCGTCGCGCGCCGCGACGCGATCGTGGCGGGCCTTCGGCCGCTGGTCGGCCCCGAGGCCCTGGTCACCACGGAGGACGAGCGCCGCGCCTTCGAGACCGACGGGCTCACCGCCTACCGCAAGATGCCGCTGGCGGTGGTGCTGCCCTCGACCACGGCCGAGGTCTCGGCGGTGATGGCCTATTGCCACGAGCACGGCGTCCGCGTCGTGCCGCGGGGTGCCGGCACGTCGCTGGCCGGCGGCGCGATCGCTCAGGAGGATGCGATCATCCTCGGCGTCGGCAAGATGACCCAGGTGCTCGACCTCGATTTCCAGAACCGCGTCGCCCGCGTCCAGAGCGGGATCACCAACCTCGCGATCTCGGGCGCGGTCAGCCACGAAGGCTTCTTCTACGCGCCCGACCCGTCGAGCCAGCTCGCCTGCACCATCGCCGGCAACATCGCGATGAACTCGGGCGGGGCGCACTGCCTTAAGTACGGCGTGACCACCAACAACCTGATCGGCGTGACGCTGGTGATGAACGACGGTACGGTGGTCGAGATCGGCGGCAACCACCTCGAATCCGGCGGCTACGACCTGCTTGGTTTGATCTGCGGCTCGGAAGGACAGCTCGGCATCGTCACAGAGGCGACCGTGCGGATCCTGCGCGCGGCCGAGGGCGCGCGGCCCGCGCTCGTCGGCTTTTCCTCGGTCGAGGATGCCGGCGCCTGCACTGCGGCGATCATCGCCGCCGGCATCATTCCGGTGGCCATCGAGTACATGGACCGCGAGGCGATCCTGATCACCGAGGACTTCGCGCAGGCCGGCTACCCGCGCGACGCCGAGGCGATGCTGATCATCGAGGTCGAGGGCTCGGACGCCGAGTGCGAGGCGATGCTCGCCCGCATCGTCGCGATCGCGCAGGATTTCCGCCCGACCAGCATCCGGGTCTCGAAGTCCGAGGCCGAATCCGCCGCGATTTGGAAGGGCCGCAAGTCGGCTTTTGGGGCTACGGGGCGCATCTCCGATTACATCTGCATGGACGGCACGATACCGACGGGCCAGCTCTCGGTGGTGCTGGAGCGGATCGGCGCGATCTGCAGGGCGCAGGGCCTGCGCGTCGCCAACGTGTTCCATGCCGGCGACGGCAACTTGCATCCGCTCATCCTGTTCGACATCAACAAGCATGGTGAATTGCAGAAGGCCGAGGCCGCGGGCGACGAGATCCTCAAGCTCTGCGTCGAGGTCGGCGGATGCCTCACCGGCGAGCACGGAGTCGGCATCGAGAAGCGCGAGCTGATGCGCTTCCAGTACACCCAGGCCGACCTGGAGCAGCAGATGCGGGTGCGCAACGTCTTCGACCCGCACTGGATGATGAACCCGGCGAAGGTCTTCCCGCTCGAAGGCCGGGTCGCAGCCTGAGGACGGCCCACGCCGCGTTGACACCCACGGGACTTGCCGACATCCCTGCTGCGATGTCTCGGACCGACGCTTCGCACGTTCTCGCCCGCCCGGAGCGCCGCCTCGGCCGGACTCCGGAGCGCACCCGGACCGTGCCTGGTCCGGCACGATGACGTCCGCCCACGAGGACCCGAAGTTCCGCTTCCTCGCCGAGGGCGGCGAGACCGGCCGCGAGATCCTGGCCAAGGATTGGCGCGGTTCGTCGCTCGGCCCGCTCGCGGGCTGGCCGGTGGCCCTGCGCACCACGCTCGCGACGATGCTGGCCTGCCCGGTGGCGATGTTCCTGGCCTGGGGGCCGGACCTCCTCAGCTTCTACAACGACCCCTACCGCGAGGTGCTGGGCGACCGCGTGGCGCGGACGCTCGGGACCCGGTTCCCGGAGTTGTGGGCGGACCTGTGGCAGGACATCGGCCCACTCTGCGACCGGGCGCTTTCGGGCGAGAGCGTGTCGGTGCACGACCTGCCCCTGACGATGTACCGCCAGGGCCGGCCCGAGCAGACCTGGTGGACGTTCTCGTACTCGCCGGTCCACGACGATTCCGGCGCGATCGCAGGGATGATCTGCATCACCCGGGAGACCACGGCGCAGGTCCTCGCCGAGCGGGCACGGGAGGAGAGCCGGAACCGACTCGAGCTCGCGCTCTCGGCCGGCGACGGCATCGGCACCTGGGATTGGGACGTCGCGGCCGACCGCGTCACGGCGGATGCCCGGTTCGCGCGGCTCTACGGCGTCGACCCGGACCGGGCTGCCGCCGGGGCGCCGATCGCCGCGTTCTTCGGCGGCATCCATCCCGACGACCTGCCCGGCATGCAGGAGCGGATTGCCACGGCGATGCGGACGGGCGGCGAGTTCTCGGCCGAGTACCGCCTGATCCACGAGGACGGCGTCCGCTGGGTCGCGGCGCAAGGCCAGTGCGTGCTCGATGCCGAAGGCCGGCCCGGACGGTTCCCGGGGGTGACCTTCGACATCACCGAGCGCCGCACCGCCGAGGAGGCGCTTCGCGCGGCCGCGCAGGAGCTGCGCCTGGTGGCGGACGCGCTTCCGAGCCTGATCGCCTTCATCGACCCGACCCTCACCTACCGCTTCGCGAACGCCGCCTACGAGACCTGGTTCTCGCGCCCGCTCTCGGACGTGATCGGCCGCACCGTCCGCGACCTGATCGACGAGGACGGCTTCGCGCGACGCCAGCCCGCCTTCGCCGCCGCGCTCGCTGGCGAAGAGATCCGCTTCGAGATGCCGTGGCCGCACGCGGACGGGCGCGAGCGCGTCGCCGACATCCGCTACATCCCGCGCCGGGATCGCGACGGCGCCGTCGACGGCTTCTACGCCTTCGTGCAGGACGTCACCGACCGGACGCGGATCGAGGCGGCGCTGACGCGAGAGGTCGAATCGCGCACCCGCGAGCGCAACCGGCTGTGGGAGACCACGACCGACCTGATGGGCACCGCCGGGCTCGACGGCTACCTCAAGGCGGTCAACCCGGCCTGGACGCGGGCGCTCGGCTGGAGCCAGGACGAACTCCTCGCCGAGCCGTTCGCCGCGATCATCGACACGGACGACCACGCCGAGACCGCCGAGATCCTCGCGCGGCTCGCCCGCGGCGAGACCGTCGACGGCTTCGTCGACCACGTGATCCGCAAGGACGGCGAACGCCTGACCGTGTCGTGGAACGCGGTGCCGGAGGGCGACCTGTTCTACATCGTCGGCCGCGACATCACCGAGCAGCGCGCGGTCGAGGAGCTGCTGCGCCAGGCGCAGAAGATGGAGGCGGTGGGCCAGCTCACCGGCGGCATCGCGCACGACTTCAACAACCTGCTCACCGGCATCGTCGGCTCCCTCGACCTGATGCAGACGCGGATCAAGCAGGGCCGCACCGAGCAGATCGGCAAGTACGCCACCGCCGCCCTGTCCTCCGCGAACCGCGCCGCCGCGCTGACGCACCGCCTGCTGGCCTTCGCACGCCGCCAGCCGCTCGAGCCGAAGCCCACCGACGCCAACGGCCTGATCGCCGGCATGGAGGACATGCTGCGCCGGACGCTGACGGAGCAGGTCAACCTGGAGATCGTCACCGCCGGCGGCCTCTGGCTCACGCTCTGCGACCCGCACCAGCTCGAGAACGCGCTGCTCAACCTCGCCATCAACGCCCGCGACGCGATGCCGGACGGCGGCCACCTCGTGGTCGAGACCTGCAACACGCACCTCGACCGCGCCTACGCGCGCGTGCACCCGGAGGTGGAGCCGGGCCAGTACATCTGCGTCTGCGTCACCGACACCGGCACCGGCATGCCCCCGGACGTGGTCGCCAAGGCCTTCGACCCGTTCTTCACCACGAAGCCCCTGGGCCAGGGCACCGGCCTCGGCCTGTCGATGATCTACGGCTTCGCCAAGCAGTCGGAGGGGCACGCCAAGATCTACTCGGAGGTGGGGTCCGGCACGACGATCAAGATCTACCTGCCGCGCTACCGCGGCGAGGCGGCGGCCGAGGGGACCGGCCCCGGGATCGCCGCGGCCTTGCGCGCCGAGCGCGGCGAGACGGTGCTCGTGGTCGAGGACGACCCGGTGGTGCGCGACCTCATCGTCGAGGTGCTGGCCGAGCTCGGCTACGCCGCGCTCGAGGCGTCCGACGGTCCGACGGGCCTGCGCATGGTGGAATCGCGGGCGCGGATCGACCTGATGGTCAGCGACGTCGGCCTGCCCGGCCTCAACGGACGCCAGCTCGCCGACCGCGCCCGGCTGGTGCGGCCGGGCCTGAAGGTGCTGTTCATCACCGGCTACGCCGAGAACGCGATCTTCGGCAACGGCGGCCTCGATCCGGGCATGCAGATGATCACCAAGCCGTTCCCGGTCGAGGTTTTGGCGAGCCGCATCCGCGAGATCATCGAGGGGTAGGGCCGGACGCGACCTATTCCGCGGCGGACAGGTTGAGGGCGAGCGAGCGGGCGGCGCGGGTACGGCCGCCGGGG
>NZ_VRUX01000479.1:0-3326 GCF_008039885.1 Methylobacterium sp. WL103 | reverse complement strand
GTGACGGCCCGGCTGCCACACCTGGCCGCCGCGCTCGTCGCGCTCGGGCTCGTCGCCTCCGCGTTCCTGCCGCGCGAAGCCTCCTGGCTCGCGGCGCTCGCGGTCGTGATCGTCCTCGGCGTACCCCACGGGGCGCTCGACGGCGCGATCGCGGCACCGCTTCTGCGTCCCCGCTACGGCCGGGCGTGGTTCGGGGTCTTCGCCATCCCCTATCTCGGCCTCTCGGCCCTGGTCCTCCTCGCCTGGAAGCTCGCGCCGCTTGCGGCGCTCGCCGGCTTCCTGGCCTTGTCGGTCCTGCATTTCGGCGAGGAAGATGCCGGTCCCGGCCGACCGTTCGAGGCCCTCGTGCGCGGAGGCCTGCCGATCGCCCTGCCGGCGCTCCTGCGCCCGCAGGAGACGGCCGAGATCTTCGCGGCGGTGGCACGGGTGCCGATGCCGTCGCTTCCCGCGTGGTGGACGGCCGCGTCCTGGCTCTGGCTCGCCCTTGCTGCCGCCTGGCTCCTGACGCGGCACGCGCGGCCGGCTTTGCGGGCCGAGCTCGTCGTCCTCGCGACCGCCTTCTGGCTGCTGCCGCCGCTCACCGCCTTCACCCTGTACTTCGTCGGCCTGCATGGCCCCCGGCACATGCGGGCCCTGGTGCGCGATTCCACGAAGGCACCCGGCATCGACACGATGGGCCGGGCCGTCCGCGGCTCGCTGCCGGTCTTCGCGCTGACCCTCCTGATCGGCGCGGGCCTATGGCCGCTCTACGCGTCCGGTCCGCCCGACGCGGCGTCCGACCTGCTGACCCTGACGCTCCGGATGCTGTCGGCCCTGACCGTGCCGCACGTGCTCCTCGACCGCCTCGCGGGCCGGCAGCACGGCCGCCCCTGATCCCGGGCGACCCGGACGCCCCGCGGTGCCGGTGATCGCGCGGCTCCGGTGGACATTCGCGGCGCCGCGGGACTTTTGCCACACTCCCGACGCAAAAGCCGAGCTTGCCGATACGGTCGGGTGTCGCCGGTCCGGTCCGGCGGTACACCAGGACCAACGCAGCCCTGCGCGTGCGCGAAACCGCACCGCAGGATATGGGACGTTCGGGATCATGATCGTCAACGGTGGGCATGCCGATTCCGGCGAACGCGATCGCACCGCACTCGGCCGGCCGGCGATCCTGAGCCGCCGGTCGTTCCTGGCCGGCTCGGCGGTCGGGCTCGGCGCCATCGGCATCGGCAGCTGCGCGACGACGGACGGCATCCTGCTCGCCGAGGCGACGCGGACCTACGGGCCGATGCCGGACGAGAAGTTTCCGATCCCGGCGGCCGACATCAGCAAGCTCGATCCGAAGTATTACCGCCGCACGGTCCGCTACGAGACCAAGGAGGCCGCCGGCACGATCGTGGTCGACCCCGCCAACTTCTACGTCTACCGGATCGAGGGCGACGGAAACGCCACCCGCTACGGTGCCAACGTCGGCCGCGACGGCTTCCTGTGGCACGGCGACGCCTATGTCGGGCGCAAGTCCGAGTGGGCGACCTGGACGCCGCCCAAGGAGATGATCCGCCGCCAGCCGGAGGCGGCCAAGTACGCCCGCGGCATGCCGGGCGGCCTCGACAACCCCCTCGGCGCCCGCACCCTGCACCTCTACCAGAACGGCGCCTACACGCTCTACACGATCTACGCCTCGAGCGAGCCCGACACGATCGGCAGCGGCATCACCAGCGGCTGCGTCGGCCTGCTAAGCCAGGACATGATCCACCTCTATGCGCGGACGCCGGTGAAGACCAAGGTCGTCGTCCTTCCGGCGTAGCGCGGGCGCTGCCGACGGCAGGACGTCCCGGCGATCGGTCCGGTGCCCTGGCCGGTCGGGGAGCCGCGGCATCTGCGCGCCGGCGTGAACGAATCGCGCCTTCGACGCTTACGCAAGGGTCGGTCCGAGGATCGACCGTCCGCGCCCCTCGTATCCAGCTTCTCCCCCGTTTCTGGGCGGGCGTGGACGACAGGTGCCGATCGCTTGCGAGGTGGCGTGATGACCCCACGAACGGTCGCGATCCTGGCCGGCGCCGGCTGCGCCCTGATCGGGCCCGCGGTGGCCCGCGCCTTCACCAGCGACCCGACGGATCAACTCACCCTGTCGCTGCTCATCGCCGGCCCCGTCGTGGTGACGGTTTGGGTGTGCGGGCTGCGGTCCTGGGAGGACTGAGCCAACCTCCGGCCGAACGCCGTCAGCCGGGTTCGCCGGGATCGTCCTCGAGCAGGCGGGCCATGATCGCCTCGAGCAGGTCGGTGTCCTCGCCGGCCATCGCGCCCATCGTCGCCATCCGCTGGATCACGGTGTGGGTGATCGCCTCCTCCACCGTGCCCTCGGCGTAGGCGTAGTGGATGATCGCGGCCTGCCCGTCCCGGTGGCAGCGGCCTTCGATCTGGGCCAGCTGGATCGCGCTGTGGCGCATGTCGTGGATCACCAGGGCACGGGTGCGCTCGCCGCCCGGCAGCTCGTTGCGATGGAGCGAGATCGACTCGGTGACCGTGAACACGACCGCGTCGAGCGCCCCCGTCTGGAAGGCCCGCCGCGTCGCCTCGTTCGCCTCGGCGTCCTGCCGGCCGTCGATGCTGCCGACCGACCAGCCCCGCGTCTCCAGGCTCGCCCGCAGCGCCGCCCCCGTCTCCAGGAAGGCGACGGAGATCGCGACCTGCTCGCCGGCCCCGAGAAGGAGCTCGACGAAGTCGGCCGTCCCGTCCACGCGCAGCAGGCTCGCCTTCTGCCGGAAGCGCAGGTCCGCGGCCCACCCGGTCGGACGCCGGGTGCTTCCGCCCAGGAGGCCGAACTCGCGACGGAACTCGCGCCACGTCGCGGCGTAGAGGCGGCGCGCGTTGGCGGTCAGCTCGGTCGGAGCGAGCGCGCGCTCCACCTCCGGCCAGCCGGCGATGTCGCCCGGCCGACGCCGCAGGCCGATGGCGCGGGGGCCGGTGTAGAGCAGGTCGGCCATCACGGCGCAGTCCTGCGCGTTGCTGGTCCAGGACCAGTTCACCCATCGCCCCTTGGCCCGGCCGATCCCGAGGCGCTGCATCAGAACCCTGAACTCGGCGAGCGTCTCCGTCGGCGCGTCGGCGGCCTCGCCGAGCAGCCGCCCGAGATAGGACAGCTCGTGCGGCGCCTGGCCGGCGGTCGCGCTGACGTAGCTCGTGAACACGGCCGCATCCGCGAGGTGCCGGCAGACGAGGCTCTGCTGGCTGTACGGGTTGCCGGAGAAGGCGGTGACGCTCGTCAACTACGAGCGCACCAAGGGGCTGATGGCGCCGCCGGCCGCGGGCACGCGGCGGTCGGCCCGCGCCAAGAACAACGC
>NZ_VRUX01000478.1:0-3326 GCF_008039885.1 Methylobacterium sp. WL103 | reverse complement strand
ACAAGCCGGCGGAGGCGCGCGCGGACCGGGTGGGCGGGCGCAAGAGCGCGGAGCGGACGGACAAGGGCGCGGAGCGGACGGACAAGGGCGCGGAGCGGACGGACAAGGGCGCGGAGCGGACGGACAAGGGCGCGGACGCCCCGCCGGCCCTCGACAAGGCCTGGGCCGCGTTCCGGGCGGAGGAGGGGGCGTCGGCGGCGCTGGCCACCGTGACGCCGCCGGGGCCGGACGCGGCGCGGATCCGCATCCGTTGGATCGCCGAGGCCGACGCCCCGAAGGCGCGCAACGAATCGATCTTCGACGCCGCGACCGGCGGCCGCCTCTCCCTGTCGCGCTTCTCAGACAAGCCGCTCGGCCGGCAAATCGCCGATTCCATGCTGGAGGTGCATCGCGGGCGCTACTTCGGCGCGGCCTTCGCCCTCGTCTTCTGCCTCGCCGCCCTGGCGATGCCGCCGCTCGCGGTCACCGGACTGGTGCTGTACGTCCTGCGGCGCCGCGCCGGCGCCGCACGGGGATCGGCCTTGAGGCGGGCCGGCGGAGGGAGTAGGCCTGACGGCACCGGAGCCATGCCCGGCAACGCGCCGACTTAGCCTTCGCGATCATGCCTTCGGGGGCTGCCCTGGTTTCCGTGAGACCGCCGACCCAGTTGCCGCCCGAGCCGGACGCCGCCGGCCCCCGTCCCCGCGTCAGCGCGCGCGGACGGCTGCGGACCTACTTCCTCACCGGCATCATCGTCGCGGGGCCGCTGGCGATCACCGCCTACATCACGTGGTGGATCATCACGCTGATCGACGGGTTCGTGAAGCCGCTGGTGCCGGCGAGCTACCTGCCCGACCATTACCTGCCGTTCTCGATCCCGGGGCTCGGCATGCTCATCGCCTTCGTCGCGGTGACCCTGCTCGGGTTCCTCACGGCGAACCTCGTGGGGCGCAGCGTGATCGAGTTCGGCGAGGTGCTGCTGGCGCGCACCCCCGTGATCTCGGGGCTGTACAAAGGCCTGCGGCAGATCTTCGAGACGCTGTTCTCCGCCAACGGAACCTCGTTCCGCACGGTCGGCCTCGTCGAGTTCCCGGTGAAGGGAACGTGGTCGGTGGTGTTCCTGTCGGCGCCGGCCGCGCCCGACGTCCAGGCGGCGCTGCCGGGCGGCAAGGGGGAGCCAACGGGAAATGGAGGGAGCGAAGCGCGCAACGACTACGTCGGCGTGTTCCTGCCCTGCGCGCCGAACCCGACCACGGGGTTCTTCTTCTACCTGCCGCGCGCCGACATCATCGAGGTCGGGATGAGCGTGGACGACGCGGCCAAGCTGGTGATGTCGGCCGGCGTCATCCAGCCGGACGATCCGCAGGCCCGGCTCCAGGCCATGGCCGCGTCCCTGCGGACGGCACAGGGCGCACCGTCGGCAGGCGCCGCGCCGGTGCGGGAGGAAGCCTGACGGATCAGGACGCGCTGGCGACGACGGTCTTTACCGGGGCGACGGCTTGACTGCCGTTCATCCAGCCCGTCGAGGTCTCGGCGGCGAGGAGCAGCGCCAGGGCGAGGGCGAGACCGTTGGCGGCGATCCAGAAGGGACGGGCGGCCCGACGCACGGCGAGCGCCACGTCGGAGGCCTGTGCGGAGGCCGCGTCGGAGATCGGCAGGAGCCAGGGCTCGTGAGCGAGGGACTGCCATCCCTCGGAAGAACCCGGCAGGCGTTGGAACGGTCCGGTCAGCATCGCTGTCCTCCATCTTTCCCGTGACGGCCTGAACGAATCAGCCTTTCGTTCAGGTTCAGTTAAGATTGAAACATGGCCACTGCAAGGCACGCTCGGCTACGTGGGGCTCTCAACGGCCGCCGGACCGTTCGCGTTCCGTACCGGATCGACGATTCCGCCAGGACCCGAAACCCTCGCGCTGCGGCCCGTGCGCCGAGACGCCGACGGTCTGTCCCGCCAGGGTGCGAAGAGCGCCCCGCGGAGCGGGCCGTTCAGGACCTTGGTCCTGTACGGCGTCGAGCGAAGCGAAAGCCCACGCCCAAGCCCGCGGACGCGGGCGTCGGCGATTGAGGCCGTCGGAAAAATAGGGCCGGCGCTGTCAAGCGATAGCCCTGCCTGTCCCGCGTGGGCCATTGCGCCAAGCGTCCGATCCCTTATCTCGCCGTGAACGATCTCACGCGAGGACGAGACGATGCCGAAGGCGATACGCGTTCAGGATTACGGCGGCCCCGAAGTGATGGCCTACGAGGACGTGCCGACGCCTCAGCCCGGCCCCGGCCAGATCCGCATCCGCGCCGGCGCGATCGGCGTCAACTTCATCGACATCTACTTCCGCTCCGGCGCCTACAAGGCGGCGCAGCTGCCGTTCACGCCGGGCAAGGAGGTCGCCGGGACGGTGACCGCGGTCGGCGAGGGCGTGACCGGGTTCTCGGTCGGCGACCGGGTCGCCACCGGATCGGGGGAGGGCACCTATGCCGAGGAGCCGCTGATCGCGGCCTCGGCCGCCGTGCACGTGCCAGACGGGATCGACGACTCGACCGCCGCCGGCATGATGCTGAAGGGGCTCACCGCCGAGTACCTGCTGCACCGGACCTACGCGGTGAAGCCCGGCGACACGATCCTGTGGCACGCGGCCGCCGGCGGCGTCGGCCTGATCGCCTGCCAGTGGGCGAAACACCTCGGCGCCACCGTGATCGGCACCGCCGGCTCGGCCGAGAAGGCGGACCTCGCCCGCGCCCACGGCTGCGACCACGTCATCCTCTACCGCGAGGAGGACGTGGCGGCCCGCGTCCGCGAGATCACCGGCGGCAAGGGCGTTCCGGTGGTCTACGACGGCGTCGGCCAGGATACCCTGGCGGGCTCGCTCGATTCGCTGGCGCCGCTCGGCCTGCTCGCGAGCTTCGGCTCGGCCTCCGGTCCGATCAAGGCCCTCGACCTCGGGCTGCTCGCGGCCAAGGGCTCGCTCTACGTCACGCGTCCGACGCTGTTCACCTACGCGAGCCGGCCGGAGATCCTGGCGGAGATGGCCAAGAACCTGTTCTCGGTGGTGCAGAGCGGCGCGGTGAAGATCCCGGTCAACCGCACCTACAAGCTCGCGGAAGCCCAGCAGGTCCACCGGGATCTGGCCGGCCGCGAGACCACGGGCTCGACGGTGATGGTGCCGTGATCCGAGGATCGGCAACGATCCGGGGATCATCGGATCGGAGGATCCCGGTCTCGATCGTTCGTCCCTCGCGCTCCGGAGGCCGCCCGTGAGGGTCGGCGCGGCCGACGCCCTGCTCGTCGTCGACGTGCAGGGCGACTTCCTGCCCGGCGGCGCGCTGGCGGTGCCCGACGGCGACGCCGTCGTGGCGC
>NZ_VRUX01000477.1:0-3327 GCF_008039885.1 Methylobacterium sp. WL103 | reverse complement strand
CGCGGACGTGCGGCTGGAGAGCGGCTTCCGCGTCGGCGTCGCCGGCGGCTACACTTCGACCAGCCTCGACACGGCCGGCCGCCTGCAATCCGGCTCGATCGAGAGCGGCTTCGGCGGCGTCTACGGCGGGTACGAGCTCGGGCCGGTCTCGCTGCGGCTCGGCGCGGTCTACGCCGACAACGCGGCGCGCCTGCGCCGGACGGTGCTGTTCGCCGGCGTCTCCGATACGCCGAGCGCCCGCACCGGCGGCTCGACGATCCAGGGTTTCGGCGAACTCGGCTACAAGTTCGTCTTCGGCGGCGCCACGCCGCCGATCGGCAAGGACGCCGCCCCGGTCCCGGTGACGACGCTCTCCTACATCGAGCCCTTCGTCGGCGGCGCCTACGTCTCGATCGGCCGCGACCGCTTCACCGAGACCGGCGGCATCGCCGCGCTGACGGGCTTTGCCCGCGACTACGACCTTGGCACCGCCACCGCCGGCGTGCGGGCGCAGACCAGCCTCGACCTCGGCCTCGGCGTACCGGTCTCGGCCCACGGCCTCCTCGGCTACCGCCGCGCCTTCGGCGACGTGGTGCCCACCGCGCTGCTCGCCTTCGGCGCCACCGGCCCGGCCTTCCTCACCGCCGGCATCCCGATCGACCGGGACGCGCTCGTGGCTGAAGCCGGCCTCGACCTCCGGGTCTCGGCCGCCGCCACCCTCGGCGTCGCCTATACCGGCCAGGTCGGGACCCGCGCCGAGGACCACGCGGTGAAGGGCAACTTCACCTACCGGTTCTGATCCGGCCCCGACGCCCCACCGGTCTGAAGACCCGCCGCCGCGATCATCAGCTCGCGGCGGCTTCATATTCTACGGTTCACCCCACCCACCCCCCTCATTTTGAGGTGCCGCGCAAGCGGCCTCGAAGGAGCCCTCCAGCCGGACACGCGACCACTGAAGGTCTCCTTCGAGGCTTCCGCTTCGCGAAAGCACGTCAGATGAGGCGGTGGGTGGGACGGAGGCTCGTTCAGCTTCGGCATTCGGCAGGAAACCGACAGGCTCTCCGACCCGGCTACCCTGCCCCTACCCGAATGCCGAGTGCCGTTACCCCAGCCGCGGGAGCGGGGCGATCCGCGGCACGTCGGTGCCGCCCTTGCGCTCGAGCAGGCCGGGGGGCGGCACCGGGGCGACGATCGTGCAGACGACGCCGCCGGGGTCGAAAGCGAGGTTGACCTCGCCGGCGAGCTCGCGGGCGAGGCTGCGCTCGATCAGCCGCGAGCCGAAGCCGGTGCGGGTGGGCTTGGCGACCGGCGGCCCGCCGCTCTCGACCCATTGCAGGGTGAGGCAGACCTCGTCATCGCGCCGGATCGTCCAGCCGATGTCGATGCGTCCGCCCTCCCGCGAGAGCGCGCCGTACTTCACCGCGTTGGTGCCGAGCTCGTGCAACGCCATGGCGATGGAGAGGGCGATCCGCGGCGGCAGCCGTAAGGGCGGCCCGGAGACCCGGAAGCGCGAGACCTCGGTGGCGTCGAGGGGCCGGATCGCGTCGGCCACGACGGTGCCGATCTCGGCCCCCTCCCAGCTCTCTCGGGTGAGGACGTCGTGGACGCGGGCGAGCGCCAGCAGGCGGGCCTCGAAGGCCGTGCGGGCCGCGTCCGCCTCGGCGCCTTCGAGACCGCGCAACGACTGGTTGGCGATCGACTGCACGGTGGCCAGGGTGTTCTTCACCCGGTGGTTCAGCTCGTGGATCAGGAGCAGCAGGTGCTCTTCTGCGAACTTGGCGTCGGTGATGTCGACGTTGCAGCCGGTGTAGCCGAGGAAGGTGCCGCCGTCGTCGAGGCGCGGCACGCCCTCGCAACGCAGCCAGCGCACCGCGCCGTCGCGGTCGATCACGCGGACTTCGGTGCGGAAGGGCTTTCGCGCCCCGAAGGCCTCCGTGAAGGTCGTCGAGAAGCCGGCGAGGTCGTCGGGGTGGATGATCTTGTGCCAGCCCTCGTTGGCCAGGGCCGTCGCCGGCATGCCGAAGATGTGCTCGAAGTGCATGTTGGCGAAGCTGATCGTCGCGTCCTCGTCCGTCATCCAGATCAGCGCCGGCGCGGAATCGGCCATGTGGCGGAAGCGCGCCTCGCTCTCGCGCAGGGCCGAGAGCCCGCGGCGGGTGTCGGCGAGCGCCCGGTCGCGCTCGCCCTCGCGGGTCTTGAGGCGCAGGGACGCGTCGGTGAGCACGTCGCCGAGCCGGCGGATCTCGTGCACCGGCGAGGCGATGCGGGGGATCGCCTCGCCGCGCGAAAGGGCCGGCCCGGAGGCCGCGAGCTGCCGCAAGGGGCGCGAGACCCGCGACCACAGGACGACGGCGAGCGCCGAGGAGGTCGCCAGCACGAGGAGGCCGAATCCGCCGAAGGCCCAGACCCAGCGCCGAAGCCGGGCATCGACCAGGGCCTGCGGGATGCTGGTGCCGACCGTCCACCCGGTGAGGCGCGAGCGCGCCTCAACCACGACGACCGGGCGGTGCTGCCGGTCCTTGCCCTCCCACACCCCGGGGGTCTCGGTCTGGATCTGGCGCAGGCTCTGGAGGCGCGGGCGACCGACGACCGAGCCAGGGTCCGGCAGGCGCGCGAGCACCAGCGCCTGCCGGTCTGAGATGCCGGTGGTCCAGCCTTCCACCACCTCGCGGGCGAGGATCGCCTGGAGGCGGCTCAAGGGCGCGTTGAAGCTCAGGATGTA
Source organism: Methylobacterium sp. WL103 (assembly GCF_008039885.1). NCBI lineage: Bacteria > Pseudomonadati > Pseudomonadota > Alphaproteobacteria > Hyphomicrobiales > Methylobacteriaceae > Methylobacterium > Methylobacterium sp. WL103. The sequence goes on along the minus strand of NZ_VRUX01000477.1, from coordinate 626 downwards.
GGCGACGTTCGTGCCCACCATCACCGGGACGGCGACCGCGTAGGTCGCGTCGCTCGGCATCGGCCCCGGCAGGAAGCCCGTCACCATCGCCCGCTGCGTGCCCGAGGCGACCTCCTTGTCGAGCGGCAGGGCGGTGACGGGCAGCATGCCGCCGCGCTTGATCCCGGTGTTCACGATCTGCTGGCCGTCGGGCCGGCGCAGCATGATGTCGAGGTCGATCGCCTCGCGGACGAGGCGCGCCTGGGCGTCGAACGCCTCGAACTCGCCGTCCTTGAGGCGCGGCGAGGTGGCCAGCGTCTGCAGCACCGAGACCAGGCCGGCGGTGTCGCGGTCGACCGACAGGGCGATGCCGCGCACGTTTTCGCGCGCGTCCTGCTCGAAGCGGGCGCGCTCGACGGAGGCGTAGCGGGCGAGCAGGATCGCCGTGAAGATCAGGGCCGGCCCGATCAAAGCGATCACGAGCGCGACGAGGTAGACCTGCGTCGAGGCGCCGTTGCGCTCCAGCCGCGCGATGCGCCGCCGAAGCCGCTCTCGATCGAGCCGGATTGCAGGCGGCCGGCCGTGTCGAGGCTGGTCGAAGTGTAGCCGCCGGCGACGCCGACGCGGAAGCCGCTCTCCAGCCGCAC
>NZ_VRUX01000476.1:0-3357 GCF_008039885.1 Methylobacterium sp. WL103 | reverse complement strand
GGTGACGGAGGGGCGCGGCCGGCGCCGCGGGCCGCTCACCGCCGTGCCGGACACGCTCTGCGCCGACATCGAGACGGGGCGGCCGTCGACGCGGATCGAGCTCTACGGCATCCCCGATCGCGACGGATCGGCCTACGGCCTTGGCGGAGAGCGGGCGCCCGCCCCATATGATCGCTCGTTCCGGCGCAGGCCGTCGGCCGACTGACGCCTCGTCCCCCCGGGGCGGGATGCGTCGCCATGCGGTGCCTCGACGGCTCGCGCGGCACCCAGCGCCGAAGGGATGGCTCCGATCCTCCAGCACCGCCGCTCCCTCCCGCCCTCGTCCCGCGCGCGCGGCGTCACGGCGGTTCTGGGGCCGACCAACACCGGCAAGACGCACCTGGCGATCGAGCGGATGCTGGCCCATCCCACCGGGATGATCGGCCTGCCGCTGCGGCTGCTCGCCCGGGAGGTCTACCTCAGGGTCGTCGCCCGCGTCGGGGTCGACAAGGTCGCCCTCGTCACCGGCGAGGAGAAGATCAAGCCGGACCGGCCGCGCTACTGGATCTCCACCATCGAGGCGATGCCGCGCGACCTCGACGTGGCCTTCGTGGCGATCGACGAGATCCAGCTCTCGGCCGACATGGATCGCGGCCACGTCTTCACCGATCGCCTGCTGAACCAGCGCGGGCGCGAGGAGACCCTGCTGATCGGCTCCTCGACGATCCTGCCGCTGGTGCAGTCGCTGATCCCCAACGTCCACACCACGACGCGCCCGCGCCTCTCGACGCTGACCTATGCCGGCGAGAAGAAGCTCGGGCGGATGCCGCGGCGCACCGCGATCGTCGCGTTCTCGGCCGAGGAGGTCTACGCCATCGCCGAGCTGATCCGGCGACAGCGCGGCGGCGCGGCGGTGGTGCTCGGCGCGCTCTCGCCCCGCACCCGCAACGCGCAGGTCGAGCTCTACCAGTCGGGCGACGTCGATTACCTCGTCGCCACCGACGCCGTCGGCATGGGCCTCAACCTCGACGTCGACCACGTCGCCTTCGCCGCCACCTGGAAGTACGACGGCACCCGCTTCCGCAAGCTGACGCCGGCCGAGCTCGGGCAGATCGCCGGACGGGCCGGCCGCCACCTCTCGGACGGCACCTTCGGCTCCACCGGGCGCTGCCGCCCGTTCGAGCCCGAGATGATCGAGCGGCTGGAGAACCACGACTTCGATCCCCTGCGCATCCTGCAATGGCGCAACCCCGACCTCGACTTCCGCTCGCTCGACGCGTTGCAGGCGAGCCTCGACGTGCACCCGAGCGAGCCCGGCCTGACGCGGGCGCCGATGGGCGAGGACCAGCAGGCCCTCGAGATCCTGATGAAGGAGGACGACTTCCGTGCCATGGCGAGCGGCGCGTCCGCGGTGCGCCGCCTCTGGGACGTCTGCGGGGTGCCGGATTACCGCAAGGTCCACCCCCAAGTGCATGCCGACCTCGTGGCCGAGCTCTACCGCTTCCTGATGAAGGGCATGGCCGGGCGCATCCCCGACACCTGGTTCGCCGAGCAGGTGGCGATGATCGACCGCACCGACGGCGACATCGAGACCCTGTCCCGCCGCATCGCCCACGGACGCACCTGGACCTTCGTCGCCAACCGCCCCGACTGGCTTCGCGATCCGGAACATTGGCAGGGCGAGACGCGTCGGGTAGAGGACAGGCTGTCCGACGCCCTGCACGAACGCCTCGCGAGCCGCTTCGTCGATCGGCGCACCAGCGTCCTGATGCGGCGCCTGAGAGAGAACACGATGCTCGAAGCCCAGATTACCCCCGACGGTGACGTGACCGTCGAGGGTCAACATGTCGGCCACCTCCACGGCTTCCTGTTCGTGCCCGATGCCAGCGCCGAAGGCCACGAGGCCAAGACGCTGCGCAGCGCCGCCGAGAAGGGGCTCGCCGGCGAGATCGAGTCGCGCGCCGAGCGGTTCTCCGCCGCCGCCGACGCCTCGCTGGTGCTGAGCCACGACGGCGTGATCCGCTGGACCGGCGCGCCGGTGGCCAAGCTGGCGCCCGGCGACAAGATCTTCGCCCCCCAGATCCGGCTCCTCGCCGACGACGCGCTTGCCGGCCCCGCCCGCGAGAAGGTGGTGGCGCGGCTCGACGCCTGGCTGAAGGCGCACGTGACGCGCCTGCTCGGGCCGCTGATCGAGATCGAGACCGCCGCCGACCTCACCGGGCTCGCCAAGGGCATCGGCTTCCAGGTCGTCGAGGCGCTCGGCGTGCTGGAGCGCGCCCGCGTGGCGCAGGAGATGCGCACCCTCGACCAGGACGGCCGCGGGGCGCTGCGCCGCCACGGCGTCCGCTTCGGCGCCTACCACCTGTTCCTGCCGGCCCTGCTGAAGCCGGCGCCGCGGACGCTCGCCGCCCAGCTCTGGGCCCTGCAGAACGGCGGACTGGAGCAGCGCGGCCTCGACGAGATCGGGCACCTCGCCGGCTCCGGCCGCACCTCGATCAAGGTCGATCCCGAGATCGCCAAGGGCCTCTACCGCGCCGCGGGTTTCCGCGTCTGCGGCGAGCGCGCGGTGCGCGTCGACATCCTCGAGCGGCTGGCCGACCTGATCCGTCCCGCCGTCTCCTACCGCCCCGGCACCACGCCGGGCGCGCCGCCCCCCGGCGCCGCCGACAAGGACGGGTTCGTCGCCACCGTCGGCATGACCTCGCTGGTCGGCTGCTCGGGCGAGGATTTCGCCTCGATCCTGACCTCGCTCGGATACAGCGCCGAGACCCGGCCCGGCCCGGCGATCACCGTGCCGCTGCTGCCCGCCGCCCCGACGACGCCGGTCCAGCCCGTCGCACGCGCGACGGACGGTGCGACCGAGGCGACTCCCGAGGCCACGTCTGAAGCTGAAGCCGGCGAGACCGGCCCCGCCGAGGCTGCGGCCGCCGAGGCGGCGACCTCGGACGCCGTCTCGGAACCGGCCGAGCCGAACGCGCACGAGGCGGAGGCCGGAGAGGCCGTCCCCGCTCCCGAGGCAACGCCAGAGCCCGAGGCGGCGCCCGCCGCCGAGGAGCCCGTTGCGGAAGCCGCGCCGGACGAAGCGCCCGCCGAGGACGCCGCCGTCGAGCCGGCGAAGGAGGATGCGGGCGTCGAGGCGACCGCTTCCGAGCACGCCGACACGCCGACGAACGACGCGGCTTCCACGGAGTCGGCTTCGACCGACGTACTTCAGACCGCCGACGAGGGTTCAGCCGCACCCGCCGGCGAGGAAATTCCCGCCGAGGCCGCGTCCGAACTGCTCGCCGACGCCGTCGCCGAGGAGCCGGCGACCATCGAGGTGTGGACGCTGCAGCGCCACCAGCGCCAGGCCAACCCGCGCCCGAACCGCCCGCGCGG
>NZ_VRUX01000475.1:0-3362 GCF_008039885.1 Methylobacterium sp. WL103 | reverse complement strand
GGTGCGGGCCGAGTTGTCGGGATCGGCCGGAGGTCGGTTCGCCGCGGGCGGCGCCTTGGCGGCCGGCTCGACGGCGGACTGCTCTTCGGAGCGCGGCGTTGAATCCGGCTGGAGGAAGGGAAGCGGAAGGCGTGAGGACGAAAGGTGGTAAGGCGAGACGGACCCCCATCTGACCGAAAGAAGCGGGAACACGCTTCCGTTGACGTCGAGACTCCGTTGAGGAGCCTATCGATCAAGACGGTTGAGCGCCTGTCGAACGTCGTATGTTCACTTCTCTTTGAGAACGCAACAAAATTTCCTTGAAAACCTGTGTGTCAGAAGCGGTTCTTCCAATCTCGCAGCGCAACAAAAACTGTTGCGGGGTCAATGTCTTCACCGAAGCCGACCGCCGACTTGAGTGCCGGCAGGTTGCAGCGCAGGAACGGGTTGGTCGCCCGCTCCTCTGCCATCGTGGAGGGAACCAGAAAGCCGCCGGTCGACTTGAGCTCTTCAGCTTCCCGCATACGTTGCAGCAGGTCGGCGTTGCCGGGCTCTGCTGCGGCTGCGAAGCGGGCATTGGACAGCACGTAGTCGTGCCCGCTGAACACGCGCGTCGCGTCGGGCAGTGGCAGGAACCGCTTCAGCGAGCGCCACAGGATCTCGGGCGGGCTTTCCATCACGCGGCCGCAGCCGAGGGTGAACAGGGTGTCGCCCGAGAACACGATTCCCGAATCGGCGAACCAGTAGGTGACGTGGTCGGCGCAGTGCCCCGGCGTCTCCCAGACCTCGGCCGAGAGGTCGCCGACCCGGACGGTGTCGCCCTCGGACACCGTGACGTCCACGTCGGGGATCGCCGCGCCGGCCTTCGCGGGCGCCGTCACGCGGGCGCCGGTGGCGCGCTTGACTTCGGGGATGCCCTCGATGTGGTCGCCGTGGCGATGGGTGACGAGGATGTCGGTGAGATGCCAGCCGGTCTCCTTCAGCATCGCCAGGACGGGGGCGGCCTCCGGCACGTCGATCGCCGCACAGGCGCCGGTGGCAGGGTCGCGCATCAGCACGCCGACGTTGTCGCTGCGGCACAGGAAGGTGCGGATTTCGGGCACTGTCGCCATGAACGCGTCTCCGGGCTGGCGCCCCCTTCCGGGCGCCTCCCGCGGTGAACGGGTGCCGAAACCGGGGGGTTCCCCGCCGCGCGGCGCCGCAAGTCGCCCTTCGCGCCTTGCCGCGGCGATGGCACGGCCCCATTGAATCCGCATCGCCGGCCGCCGGCCCACACGAACGCCGCCCCGCCTCACGCCCATGCGCCTCGACGTCACCGACCTGCGGGCCTTCTACGCCACGCCGCTGGGCGCCACGACGCACCGGATCGTCGCCCGCACGCTCCACGGCTTCCTCGGCTCGGTCTCGGGCCTGCGCGTTCTCGGGCTCGGCTACGCGGTGCCCTATCTCGGGCCGGTGCACTGCATCGCCGAGCGGACGCTGGCCTTCATGCCGGCGACGCAAGGGGTGGTGAACTGGCCCGGCGCCGGCCGCTCCTGCTCGGCGCTGGCCGACCCGACGATGATGCCGCTGCCCGACGCGGCGATCGACCGGGTGATCCTGGTGCACGCGCTGGAGGCGGTGGAGAGCCCGACGGAACTGCTCAAGGAGGTCTGGCGCACCCTGACGCCGGGCGGCCGGATGATCCTGGTGGTGCCCAACCGCCGCGGGGTCTGGACGCGGCGCGACGCGACGCCGTTCGGCCACGGCCAACCCTACAGCCGCTCGCAGCTCGGCCGGCTGATGCGCGACACGCTGTTCTCGCCGGAGGGCTGGGCCGAGACGCTGTACATGCCGCCCCTGCGCTCGCGGGTGATGCTGCGGACCGCCGGCGCCTGGGAGCGCGTCGGGACCGGCCTCTCGCTGCCCTTCGCCGGCCTCCACGTGGTGCATGCCACCAAGCAGCTCTACCGCCCGATCGCCGTGCAGCAGGTCCACCGCGCCCGCCGCCTCGCCCCCGCCCGGGTGCTCGTGCCGGCGCCCGCGCCGGGGTGACGGGTTTTCCGCCGCGATGTCGCGCGGAGGCACGGGTTCGCCGTAGACAGGCGCCTCCCGGCGGGGGATGCGGAATGACGAACGGGACGCTCGCGTTCCGTCCATCAGGTTCAGGCATCGTGCCGGCTGCGGAAATCCGAGAGGCGCATGCCGTGAGCGGAAGGCACATGCCATGAGCGACGAAGCATGAGCGTCGAAGCGGCCATCCAGCAGTTCCTGCTCGCGCTTTCGAGCCTGTTCTCGATCGTGAACCCGCTCGGCGGGGCGCTGATCTTCGCGCAGGTGACGGCGGGGCACAGCCACGACGACCGGGTCTGGCTCGCCGGCCGGATCGGCGGGTACGCGCTGCTGATCATGCTGGCGGCGCTCTGGGCCGGCGCGCCGATCCTCAACTTCTTCGGCGTGTCGCTCGGCGCGCTGCGGATCGCCGGCGGCCTCGTCGTCGGCGCCTCCGCCTGGGGGCTCCTCAACCGGCCGGAGGCGCGCGAGGCCCGCAAGCAGGCCGAGGTCTCCTCGACGACGGGCCAAGGGGCGGCCGCCCAGGCGGCGAACCAAGGGGCGGCCGCCCAAGCTGCGAGCCAAGAGGCGACGGCCCAGGCCGCGAACCAAGAGGCGACGGCGCAGCCTGCGAAGGCGGCGTCCGTCAAGACGGTCGAGCCGACGCCGGCGGACGGCCAGAAATCCGTCGACCCGCTGTCCGAGATCGCGTTCTTTCCGCTCACCCTGCCCTTCACCACGGGGCCGGGCACCATCGCGGTGGCGATCACCCTCGGCTCGAACCGCCCGGCGCTGATGGCCGACCGGCTCGGCTTCTACGTCGGCGTGTCGCTGGCCGCGCTCGGCGTCGCCGCGACGGTGGCGCTGATCTACGCCTCGGCCGACCGGGTGGTGAGCCTGCTCGGGCCGATCGGCGCGCGGGTGCTCGGCCGGCTGTTCGCGTTCCTGCTGCTCTGCGTCGGCACGCAGATCACCATCAACGGGGTGATCGACGTGTTCGGGCCGCTCCTCGCCGCGCGCTGAGACGCCCCCGTCAGCGTGCGACCTCGGTCCGCGCCAGACCTTCGATCCGGTCGAGCCAGCGTTCGAGGCGCGCCCGGTTGCCGCCGGCGTCGAGCACCCCGAATTGCGGGCAGGCGTAGAGGACGAGCGTGGAGCGGCCCTCGCCGGCCCCGACGATCGCGACGGCGACCGTATCCGGTAGCCGCAGCCATTCGGAGCGGACGACGTAGCGATCCTCCTCGGCCCAGCGGGCCTGGAAGGCCAGCTCGGTGCGCGGCTCCTCGGCCGCCACCTGGGCGACGATGGCGCGCAGGCGATCGCCCGGGACCGGCAGCACCGGCGGCACCCGG
>NZ_VRUX01000474.1:0-3366 GCF_008039885.1 Methylobacterium sp. WL103 | reverse complement strand
GCCGAGGGCATGGCCGGCGAGGTCCGGCGCCTCGCCGCCGCGGCCGGCAGCATCGCGCAGATCGTCGGGCTGATCTCGCAGATCGCCGACCAGACCAACCTGCTCGCCCTCAACGCCACCATCGAGGCGGCCCGCGCGGGCGAGGCCGGACGCGGCTTCGCGGTGGTGGCCCAGGAGGTGAAGTCGCTGGCCGGCCAGACCGCCCGGGCGACCGAGGAGATCACGACCAAGGTCGTCGAGATCAGCGCCTCCACCGACGCATCGGTCCAGGCGATCACCGGGATCACCGACGTGATCCGCCGGCTGGCGCGGATCGGCGGCGACATCGCCGCCGCCGTCGAGGAGCAGGGCGCGGCGACCGGCGAGATCGCCCGCACCACCGCCCAGACCTCGGCGGGCACCCGCGCGGTCTCGGAGCATATCGGCGGCGTCAGCGAGGCGGCCGGCACCGCCAGCTCCGGCTCCGCCCAGGTGCTCGCGGCGGCGAGCGCCCTGTCGAGCCAGGCGGGCGACCTGCGCGGCGCCGTCGATCACTTCCTGGCCGGCGTGCGGGCGGCCTGAGGGCCGCCCGGCCCTGCTCGGAGCCGCCAAAGGAAAAGCCCGCCCCCTCGTCGAAGGGGGCGGGCTTTCTTCGTTTCGGGAGCCCGCGTCGGCGGCTACGGAACGTGGATCACCATCGCGGTGAAGGGATGCACGTAGGCCTGGAGCATCACCAGGCCGCCGACGAGGCAGGCCAGCGCGATCGAGTGCCAGAACACGAAGCGCAGGATCTTGCCCTCCTGGCCGAAATAGCCGGTGGCGGTGGAGGCGACGACGATCGACTGGGCGTCGATCATCTTGCCCATCACGCCGCCCGACGAGTTCGCCGAGGCCATGAGCACGCCCGAGAGCCCCAGCTGCTCCGAGGTGATCTTCTGGAGCCCGCCGAAGAGGACGTTCGACGCCGTGTCCGAGCCGGTCAGCGCGACGCCGAGCCAGCCGAGCAGGGTGCCGAAGAACGGGTAGAGGATGCCGGTTCCGGCGAAGGCTAGGCCGAGCGTCGCGTCGACGCCGGCGTAGCGGGTGAGCACGCCGAGCGCGAGCATCGCCGCGATGGTGACGAGCGAGTAGCGCAGCACCCAGATCGTCTCGACGTAGGCGGTGACGAGGCGCAGGGGCGAGAACCGCATGATCGCGCCGGAGATCAACGCCGCGATCAGCACGCCGGTGCCGGTGTAGGACATGTAGGTGAACAGGAAGACGGCGCCCTCCGGGTGGGCCTTGGCCACCACCGGCGGCACCTTCATGATCACGTTGTGCAGGCCCGGCACCTCGTACTTCCAGGTGAAGATCGGGTTCACGATGGCCTTGAACCAGCCGGTGCCCCAGATCGCCACGACCACCGACAGGATGACCCACGGCAGCCAGGCGAGCGCGATCTCCGACGACGAGGCGGTGCGGCCGGTGGAGACCGGCGCGCGCGGCAGGTCGGACGGGACGCCGGCGCCCAGCGCCACGGGCCGGGGCTCGCCGTAGCCGATCGACGGGTCGTTGCCGCGCAAAGCCGGCGAGGTCCAGATCGCGGCCGGCTTCCAGACCTTCAGGAACAGCACCAGCGCGCCCATCGCGGCGATCGAGGCGCCGATGTCGACGATCCACGGGTTGACGTAGTTCGAGATGCCGAACTGGGCCGCCGCGAAGGCGCCGCCGCAGATCAGGATCGCCGGCCAGACCTGGATCATGCCGCGGAAGCCCGCGAACACCCAGATCAGCCAGAACGGCACGATCAGCGAGAACACCGGCAGCTGGCGGCCGATCATCGCGCCGAGCACGTAGGGGTCGTAGCCCGTCACCGAGGCCAGGCCCTGGATCGGGGCGCCGAGCGCGCCGAAGGCCACCGGCGCGGTGTTGGCGATGAGCGAGAGGCCGGATGCGGCCAGCGGCGAGAAGCCGAGCCCGATCAGGATCGCACCGGTGACCGCCACCGGCGTGCCGAACCCGCCCGCGCCCTCGAAGAAGGCGCCGAAGGCGAAGGCGACGAGCAGCAGCTGCAGCCGCCGGTCGCTGGTGATGCCGGCCACCGATTGCTGGAGGGTCGCGAACCACCCCTTCTCCACCGTCAGCCGGTAGAGGAAGATGACGTTGAGGATGATCCAGCCGATCGGGAAGAAGCCGGTCACCATCCCGAGCAGGGAGGCGCGGGTCGCGAGGCCCACCGGCATGCCGAAGGCGACGACGGCGATGGCGAAGGCCAGGATCAGGGCGAGGACGGCGGCGACGTGGGCCTTGACCCGGCCGCTGGCGATCATGGCGAGCAGCGCGATCACCGGCACGGAGGCGGCCAGCGTCGACAGCCACGGGTTGCCGAACGGATCGTAGACCTGATTCCAGGTTTGGACGGGTTCCACGGGCGTAGTCCTCCGATGGCCCGGGTTGATCCGCGGGCCGTTGGAGGCGGTGCTAGCAGAGCGGCGAATCCGGCTCAACGGCGAGAGATAATGTATTCAGAAGGTGTTGCGCGCCGGTTGCTCGTTCAGCGGGACCCTGTCGCCCGGGCGGCCGGACCCGGCCGCGCGCGGATGCGCGGCCGGTGCGTCCTCAGACCAGCATCCCCATCGGGCTCTCGATCAGGCCCTTGAAGGCGGCGACCAGCTCGGCCCCCAGCGCCCCGTCGAGCACGCGGTGGTCGCAGGAGAGCGTCGCGGTCATCACCTGGGCGACGGCGGGGGCGCCGTCCTTGACCACGATCCGCTTCTCGCCAGCGCCGACCGCCAGGATCGAGGATTGCGGCGGGTTGATCACCGCGGTGAAGTGCTTGATCCCGAACATGCCGAGGTTCGACACCGAGGTGACGCCGCCCTGGTACTCCTCCGGCTTCAGCTTCTTGGCGCGGGCGCGAGCGGCGAAGTCCTTCATCTCGTTGGAGATGGTGGACAGCGTCTTCTCGTCGGCCCGGCGGATGACGGGCGTGAACAGCCCGCCGTCGATCGCCACCGCGACGCCGACCTCGGCGTGCTTGAAGCGCAGCACCCGGTCCTCGGCCCAGACCGCGTTGGCCATCGGCACCCGGGTCAGGGCGAGGCCCATCGCCTTGATGACGAAGTCGTTGACCGAGAGCTTGAACAGCGGCTTGCCGTCCTTGTCCTTGGCCGCGCTCTTGTTGAGCTGCTCGCGCAGCGCCATCAGCGCGTCGATCTCGCAATCGACGGTCAGGTAGAAGTGCGGCGCCACCTGCATCGCCTCGGTGAGGCGCTTGGCGATGGTCTTGCGCATGCCGTCGAGGGGCACTTCCTCGTAGCTGTCCTTGGCGTAGAAGCCGCGGACCTGGTCGGTGGTGAGGCCGGCGGCCCTGGTCGCGGGCGCCGCGGCGGGCGCAGCCTTCGGCGC
>NZ_VRUX01000473.1:0-3375 GCF_008039885.1 Methylobacterium sp. WL103 | reverse complement strand
GCTGGAAGTCCTGCGCCACGCCCGCCGCGGCCGTTGCAACCGGGCGAGCATGGGTGCAGCAATGTGCTATGCGCGAGACATGACCCGCTGGCTCGAAATCGTACTCTTCATCGCGTTCGCCGTACTGGCCGTTGCCATCGTGTGGTGGTTCGGATTTCGCGCCGGCCCGGTCGGTGGGCTTGCGCAATAGGCGGGCGCACCGTGCCGAATCAGAAACGCCACGCCTGACCGATACGAAGAAGCCCGGCGCAGCGGGTGCTGGCCGGGCTGAGGCTCGTTTCAGGATTGGGGATCAGCTGGCGCTTCACCCGATCAGGTGGAACCCGTTCTCAATTTGCCCGACGAGGTGCACCTGCGCCTCGGCGCTCTGGCTGATCTCCAAGGCGACCGCTGCCTGCGAGACCCCATGCGCGAGCTGGTCGGCGAAGAACGCCGCACCGCCCGGCTCCGCATGCCGCCCGAGCGCGCCGACATAGAGGCTGTCGACGAACCCGGCGTTGGTCTGACCCGCATGCGTCGCGGTATACTCGGGTGAGTTCAGCATGGCGTTGGCGACGTTGCCGAGCGCCTGGATCGCGCCGTTGGCCCCGCCGCTCGCCGCCGCCTGCTTCACCTGAGCCTCGAAGCCCTGGAGCCCGGTCACATCGGGCGTCCGGCCCAAGACCGCGTAATACTCCCGCGCCACCGCCGCATCGATCGCGTCCGGGACGAACACACCAGTGCTGAAGGTCGAGGCGTTTACGCTCTGCGCCTCCGTACTCGTGGCGATCTGTACCGCCACCTGCGCCTGCGAGACGCCCGCGTTTAGCTGGTTGGTGAAGTAGGTGAGCCCGCCATCATCCGCCGAGCGATGCAGGACGTTGGTATACAGGCTCTGTACGTAGGCAGAGGGATCGGTGATCGTCGGGCCATGCTCGGAAGAGCCCAGGATCGCCGCCGCGACGTCCGTCAGCTTGGCGCCGGCCTGCAGGCTGGCCGAGAAGCTTTCAAGCCCGAGCGGATCAGGCGCCCGGCCGAGCAGGCCTTGGTAAAGCGCGTACACACTGCCAGTCTGGGTAGCCGAGTTCGTGACCACCGTACCGAACAGCGCGATGGTGGCTGCGTTAGGAAGCGTGATATCTGTGAGCACGACGTCGTTGCCGTCCCCGCCGTGATAGTTGATCTGATAGTTGTGAGATCCAAGGCTTAGGCTTGCGCCTTCTGACAGTCCTGTAAACGCCCCTTGGACTGCATCTATGCCGTCGTTGTCGATGAATACAAAGCTGTCACCGCGCGTCGAAACGAATGAGCCGTAAGAGGCGAGGCTGAGGGTAGCGCCGTTTAAGGCCACCGTGCCGATCACCTTGGTCTGGTCGAATTGACCTTGAACGGTACCACCCAACTCCTCCTTGAGCGTCGCGCCCGAGGCCAGCGTGAGATCGTGAGTGGTCAACACGCCCGGCGAGTTGCCCGGTGAGAGCGTGCCGCCAGACGTTACCGTCACTGTGCCGGTCGAGCCTGAGCCACCCAGCGTCCCGCCGTTCTCAACAGTGACAGGCGAGACGATCGAGCCATTGACGATCAACGTGCCGGCTTTGATGTCGGTCGGACCGGTATATGTACTTGCCCCTGTGAGGATAAGCTTGCCAGGGCCATCCACGGTCAGAGAGCCACTGGTAATCGCATCGACCGTCTGCGTTTCACCTGCCGGTGGGCTTGCCGTCCCACCGGTCGCTGGCACGGTCGGCTGTGTCGGCTGTGTCGGCTGTGTCGGCTGGGTCGGGATAACACCGAGGGATATTTTAGTGCCGCTCTGGCCATCATAGGACACGCCGAACTGGTAGCCGTCAGGCAGATTATAGCCAGCGTCAAAGTGCAGAACGTTGGTGCCGCCGCTACTGGTCACAGTCAGATCGTGGGTGGTAGCGTTGTAGGAGGCTGACGCGCCGGACGATGACAAGGCACGCAGATCGATGGTGTCCTCGACAGCAAAGCCCATGAACTTGTTCGTATAGGTGCCAATCAAATTTAGATTTAATGTCTGAGCACCTGTGCCAAAGGTGATAACAGCACGATCGAGAGCGTCGAGTGTCGTCAGGCCGATAGTACCGGCGTTAAACGCAACACCACCTGTGAACGCAGTGCTGTGCCCGGAAAAGACTTCGTTGCCGGCGGCCAACGTTAGCGTGCCGGTGGTTCCTGTAATCGCGCCGGAAAAGGTACCAGCAGCCGCCGTGAGGGCCAGCGTTTGAGTGCCGAGCGCCAGCGTCCCATTGGCTGAGCCACTGAGCGTCTTGATCGCAGTCCCACCAGCCGTAGTCACACCTGAAATATCGAAGGTTCCATTGTCGATCACGCCAGACGAGGCCGCAATGGTGCCAGCTCCTGACAGGCTCAGTGTGCCATCCGAGATAGTCGTCGTGCCCGTGTAGCTGTTGGCGGCCGATAGTGTAGTGTTTCCACCGCCGATCTGACTGAAATTACCAGCACCGGAGATCTGACGCGCTATTGTATATCCGTCCGAATGGTTGACAGCCAACGTGGCTGACGCACTGTTGACCGAAAAGCTTGCGCTTACCGATCCAGTGGTTCCACCATTTCCTATTTGCAAAGTACCACTGTTGACGAATGTTGACTGCAGATACGTATTGGTACCAGTGAGGATTGTTGTGCCCGTTCCAACCTGACCAAATAGGCCTGATCCAGAGATGTTATTAGCCAGAACTATTGTGTCGGTATGGTTGACGTAGAACTGGCCATTATCAATTATGGCACTGCTCGGAGCTAATAAGCCCCCTGTTCCAGCGTTACCCAAATTCAATATAGCGCCAGAATTAATAGCAGTAGCGCCAACGTAGTCGTTACTACCTGTAAGATTGAGTGAGCCGTTCGAGATTGTGAGGCCACCCGATCCAGTAATATTTCCAGCAAAAAACGAACTTACAGCATTGGTGAGTGTTAAATTATTTGCTCCAAGATTGATAGTTCCGGTGCCAGTGCCGGTGAGCGCCTTGACATTCACTCCAGCGGAGGCGGCAACAATATCGAAAGTAGCTCCCGCAAGAATGCTCAGTCCTGAGGAGTTGACAATTGATCCCGTCCCAGAAATGGCGAGTGTACCGGTATTGACACTTGTAAAGCCAGTGTAGGTGTTGACGCCGCTTAATGTCAAAGTTCCGGCTACGCCTCCGACGGTGCTACCTTTTAAAATCGAACCTGAGCCGGCAGTATAGTCATGTATAACATTGTTAAGGCTCCCAGGGCCATTGAGACCTAGTGTTCCTGAAATACCAATCCCACCATTCAGAATGCCCGTTCCTAAAGTAAGCGCGTTAGTACCAAATCCCGATGTGAAGGTAATTGCATCAGCCCGAGTGGCGCCCGCCCCATCAAACC
>NZ_VRUX01000472.1:0-3391 GCF_008039885.1 Methylobacterium sp. WL103 | reverse complement strand
CTGCGCCGGCGTGCCGCCCGCCATCGGACGCCCGCACGCGGCGCGTCCCCACCACCCCATCGCTTGAGGAGGACGATTCATGGGCCACGACACCCTTCTGCGCCAGGACGCGATGCCCCATCGGGAGCCGGTCACCGTCGAGGAGCGGCTTTTTCGCGAGATGGGAGCCGGGGGCTATTCCCGGCAGGACCACCGGATGGAGTACATCGTCCGCGTCAACACGCTGCTGCGCCCCGACATGCGGGTGATGGAGTTCGGCGCCGGACGCGGCAAGTGGAGCCATGACCCGGTTCCACTGCGCCGCCAGCTCGGGGACTTCCGCGGGCGCTGCGCCCACGTCACCGCCTGCGACGTCGACGAAGCGGTGCTCGGGAACGAGACGGCGGACGCCGTCAAGCTCGTCGGCCACGACGGGCTGCTGCCCTTCCCCGATGCCAGCTTCGACCTGATCTCGGCCTTCTCGGTGCTGGAGCACATCGAGACGCCCGAGCGGACGGCGCAGGAGCTCGGCCGCATCCTCGCCCCCGGCGGCTGGCTCTGCGCCTGGACGCCCAACCGCTGGGGCTATGTCGGGGTCGGCGCCCGGCTGGTCCCCAAGCGCCTGCACGCCCGCGTGCTGCGCATGGTCGAGCCACGCCGCGTCGAGATCGACTCCTTCGTGCCGCTCTACACGATGAACACGGAGGCGGCGCGGAAGCGGCTTTTCCCAACTGACCGGTTCGAGCACTTCACCTACGCGTTCGACGGGCAACCGTTCTATCATGGCGAGAACATCGTCCTGGGCAAGTTTTGGGAGTTGCTGTTCCGGCTCACGCCGGGTCCGTTCAAGGGCTATCACATGGTCTTCATCCGAAAGCGCTGAGCGATTACTGAGCTTTCTTCGTTTATATATTTGCAAGGTGGTCCGCGAACCGCTTCATGTCGCGACTCCTGCCCAACAGGTCCGGCCGGCGCCGCAGCCGGCCGAGCAGGCCGTAGACGGCCGCGCGCGCGGTGAACCCGAGCCAGAGCGGCACCGCGAAGAAGGCCGGCGAGGACAGCCGGCGCCCCCCGTTGCGCAGCCGATAGACGCCGGCGAGCCCGTCGAGCCAGCGGGGGGAGCGGGTGCTCCCCGAGCCGCCCTGGAGGTGGACCACGCTGCGGTCCGGCAGGTACTCGACCCGCCATCCGGCGTCGCGCACCCGGCAGCCCCAGTCGACGTCCTCGCCGTAGAGGAACAGCGGGCTCGACAGGCCGCCGATCGCCTCCACCGCCGCGCGCCGCAACATCAGGAAGGCGCCGCAGAGCCAGTCGACGGAGACCGGCCCCGGCGCTCGCGCCTGGCCGCCCGACAGGTAGACCCCGCGCAGGCCGAACCGCCCCGACAGACCGGCCGCGTGTACCGCGACGGTGAGCGGGCGCGGCTCGAACCCGGCGTCGCCGACCTGATGGCGCCCGTCCTCGAAGACGAGGCGCAGGCCGACGGCGCCGACCTGGGGGTGGGCGTCGAGGTGGGCGAGCGCCACCGCGACCGCATCCGGGTCGCGCAGGTACGCGTCCGGGTTGAGCAGCAGGATCGCGTCGCCGCGGGCCGCGGCGTAGGCCAGCGCGTTGGCGCCGGCGAACCCGTGGTTCGTCGTCTCCGCGATCACGCGGATGTCGGGCCAGGCGGCAGCGATCCGCTCGGCCGTGCCGTCGCCGGACGCGTTGTCGACGACGATCACCTCGTAGGGACGGTCGATCCGGCTCGCCGCGAGCAGGGCGAGGCAGGTGTCGACGTCGGCGCCGGACTTGTAGGTGACGACGAGGACGCTGAGGGCGGGGGTCATCGCAAGCTCGCGCTTCTTCGTTGGGATCTGGCGCGGGACGCCACGCCGCGACTCCCTCTCCCAGCGGGAGAGGGCTGGGGTGAGGGGCGTGCGTCATCCGGAAAGGTCACGCCCCTCATCCTGTCCTGCTCCCCCTGGGAGAAGGGACCCGCGCTCGGTGCGGTGAGGGCGGCGATGCGGCCGGCGCGCTGCGCCGCCGCCACCGCCGCGATCATCCCGAGCGCGGTGTAGAGCAGCTCGGCGATGCCGAGGTTCAGGCGGAAGCCGGGGTCGACGAGGCCGTGGAGGAGGTGGGCGAGGAGCCCGATCGCCGAGGCTCCGGCGATCGCGGCGAGGGGGTCGCCGACCGGCGCGCGCCGCACCGCGGAAAAGCCGCGCCACAGGCCGATCCCGAAGACCAGGGCGAAGGCGGCGTATCCGACGATCCCGACCTCGGTGAGGACGAGGATGTGGAGGTTGTGGACGACGTGGTTCGAGCGGTCGAACAGGCCGGCGAGCCGCGACAGGCCGGTGTGGTCCAGCGTCGCGAACATGTTGCCGAAATTGTTCAATCCGACCCCGAGGATCGGGAACTGCGAAAACAGCGCGAGCGCCGCCGCGTTCAGGGGGCCGCGCTGCGCCGCCGAGCCGCCGTCGTCGGCGAACAGCCGCTCCCAGATCATCGGACCGACGACGATCGCTGCGACGACGCCCACGGCGAGGAGGAGGCCCGCCACGACCAGGCTCGCCCGCGAGAGCAGCCGGTCGCGGTAGACCAGCAGCACGACGAGCGACGCCGAGAGCGGGTAGGTGAGCCACGAGGCCCGCGACAGGGTCAGCACCACGCCACTGAGCGCCGAGAGCGCGCCCATCGCCCCGACGAGGCGCAGCCAGGCCGGGCCGCGGGAGAGCGCCAGAGCCAGCGCGAGCGGCCACACCACCTCGTAATAGTAGCCGAGGATGTTCGGGTGGACCTTGAAGCCGGCGGCGCGGCGCTGGGCCTGGAAGTTGATGTTCTCCTCGACGATCTGCTCCTCGCCGAGCACGCCGAGGCCGAGTTCCGAGCCGGTGACGTACTGCACCGCCGCCGCCGCGGTCTGGACCAGGCAGAGGACGCAGATCGCCAGCGCCAGGGTGCGGACGTCTTGCGGGCCGAGGTTGGCGATCGCGACCGAGACGACGAGCAGGGTGAGGAAACGCCACTCGTCGAACCACAGGTAGGTCGGGTCGCCCGCGTTCACGAGGGAGAGCACGCCGGCCGCCATGAAGGCGAGTTGCGTCAGCACCAGGGGCGGATCGAGCGACACGCGCTGCGGGCCGGCCTCGCCGATCCCGACGAGCCGGAAGGCGATCAGCGTCAGCGCCACGAGGAAGGCGACGCTGACGGTCAGCCCGGCGCCGCCGCCGATGCTCGGCAGGTACTGTCCGACCGCCTCGAAGTGCTGGAAGACGCTGACGTCGAGCTTGACCGTGAGCCCGACCGCGAAGGCGACGAGCAGGAACGGCGTCAACCGGACGCGCTGCCCCAGGATCAGGGCGGCGAGGCCGCCGAGCGGCGCGACCACCCCGACGACGGCGAACTTCGGCGGCGCGCTTGCCAGCGC
>NZ_VRUX01000471.1:0-3391 GCF_008039885.1 Methylobacterium sp. WL103 | reverse complement strand
GGCCTCGGGCGCGGGGGGCGGCACGGCGAACATCTCGATGTCGTCGGCGAACTGCTCCACGATCGTCGCCCCGTTCGCCAGGCACACCGGCAGGTAGGCCGGCAGCGTTGGCGCGGGCGCAAAGCCCTCGGCGAGCAGGCGATCGTTGGCGAAGGTCACGTCGAGGGCGCAGAACGCATAGTACGCGCGGACGGCGCGGAGCATCGCCTGCTTCAGCGACCCGTCGAGGCCGAACACCTCGGCGAAGCGCCGGCGCAGCACGGCGCGGTCGGCGACGAGGTCGAACTGCCGGAAGGCGCGCCGTCCGTCGCTCGGCTCCGCCGCCTCGAAGGCGGCGATGACCTCGGCCCAGGTGGTACGGCCGCGGGCGCCGGCCGAGAGGTGGTAGAGGTCGTGGGCGAGCGTCGGCTTGGTCAGGAGCCCGATCAGGGTCTCGGCGACCCAGTCGGCCGGGACGACGTCGACGTGGCTCTCCGGCGCGCAGGGCAGCATGCGCAGGGCGTCTGCGGCGCGCAGCACCCATAGGATGCTGGAGCTCGGCCCCGCGCCGAGGCTCGCATGGCCGACGACGATCGAGGGGCGGGCGACGACGACCGGCAGGTCGGGGAAGTGCTCGGCCAGCGAGGTCTCGGTCGCCGCCTTGGAGACCGTGTAGGCGACCATGTGCCGGGCGTCGGCCGCCGGGTAGTCGTCCTCGGCGACGAATTCGTCGGCGTCGGCGCCGCAGATCATCGCGGTGCCCACATGGAGAAAGCGCTGCAGGTCTGGCATCGCCCGGGCGCGCCGTGCCAGCGCCAGCGTTCCGTCGTGGTTGGTGCGGTAGACGCGCTCGTCGCCCCACCACGAGGTGTCGGCCGCCAAGTGCAGCACATGGGTGCAGTCGTCGAGGCGCGGGTCCCGGTCGATGTCGGCCCGAGTGAAGTCGCCGGGCACCACTTCGACCTTGCGGGCGAGGCGCTGGGCGGTGAAGGCGTCGGTGAAGCGGGAAAGCCGCGCCGCGATGCGCTGCCGGCCCTGCTCGACGCCGGCGCAGCGCACGAGGCAGACCCAGGTCGCGTCGTCGCCGCCTTCGAGCGCCCGGTGCAGAACCGCACCGCCGATCAGCCCTGTCGCACCCGTCAACAGTATCCGTGGCACGGTCCGCCCCCCTCTTTCGAAGAGGCATAGCCAGAAACGTTTGGATATAATCCCTGGAATCGTTGCGTCAGCGACGATCGGGGTTCGATTGTGCCCGACCAGCAACATTCACGCATTCGTGAGTATCAACACCACGTTATACCTTCGGTTGTCGCTGCACCCCGTCACCGATCGGTCCGAATCGAGTAGATCGCCCCCACAGACACCGTGACGTCGTTCGGCGTGCCGACGCGCCGGACGATCGGGCTTCCGGCGGCCGAGGCGACGAGACGGTCGTAGCGGACGGAGCCGAGCGTCCGCCACGCGTCGGACCAGTCGTAGGCCAGGGCCACGATCGCGCCGGCCGAGCGGGTTCCGCCGGTCGCGCGATAGGGCGTCAGGCGCGGGTTAGCGTTCGCGGAGGCCACCGGCACGTCGAAGTCGAGGCGCATCGCGGCGGCATCCCCGAGCACGAGGCGGGGGCCGCCGCTCAAGGTGAAGCGGCCGGCGGTGCCGACGAGGTCGGCGCCGAGCTTGGCGACGACGCCGTCATGGGCACGCAGCCCCTGCGTGACCTCGGCGCGGAGCCGCAGGACGTCGTCCACCGGCCAGACCTCGCCGAACAGGCCGAGCGCCGCCGCGACCGGGCGGCGCGGCAAGCCTGCGAGGCTGCGGTCGTCGTGCACGGAGCGGCCGCTGCGGACATCGAGCACGGCCCCGGCCTGGATCGCGGGGGCGTCCACCAAGGCGACGTCGAGGGCGTCGTCGGGCGAGAACCATTCGCGGGGGGCGTCCACCTTGCGGAAGGAGGCGTAGGGCAGCCCCCAGAGGCCGACCGCGCGGGCGCCCTGGAAGCGCGCGCCGGTCCCGGCGAAGCCCCCGACGGAGATCACGGTGCCCGGCTCGAACAGGGCCGCGAGGTCGTCGGCACACCCGGGCGACGGACCGAGGGCCACGCAAAACGCGATCCATCCCGCAGCGAATCCCACGGGTGCGCGGATCGTCCTCTGCCGAGCCCGCATCCGGCCGCTCGCGCTCAAACCCGGCCTCCCACGGCTCGACCGCCGCGCGCGAACGTCCCGACCGGCCATCGCGACCTTTCACGGATCGGCCGGCTCGGAAACGGCCGGCGCGATCATTTTCCCGCGACCTCTCCGCACCGGACTCACGGCCGCAGGAACACACGCGGAGCGTGAGGGCGGGCGCGGCCTAGCGCAGCTTCGCCCGCGCCGCCGAATGGTCCGGCGCCTGGCCGAACACCGCCTTCATCGCATGCCAGAGCGGCTTGCGCTTGAACTGCGCATCGAGCGGAAGCGCGCGCTGCGGCAGGCCGTCCGGACGCTTGCGGTAGGGGTGGTCGTTCAGCCAGGTGTCGGGGTCGTAGAGGTCCCAGGACATCACGTTCAGCACGGCGGGCTCGGCCGCCACCACCTCGAGGTAGGATTTCGCGAGGTCGGCGACCTTGCGATCGCGGGTGGCGACGTCGGCAGGGAACGCCCGGTCGTCGATGTCGAACTCGGTGATCTCGATGCCGAGCCCCATCGCCCCGATCTCCCGGAGGAAGCGACGGAGCTGGCCCTGGTCGATCGGCACCGTGCTGGTGATGTGCGATTGCAGGCCGAAGCGGCGGATCGGCACGCCGCGCGCCAGCATGCCCTCCAGACGCTTGAGCACGCGGATGCGGCGCGCCTCCATCCACGGCACGCCCTGCTCGACCGCGTCCTCGTTCCAGCACCCGGCCGCCTTCGGGTCGACCTCGTGCAGGATGCGGAAGGCGAGATCGACGTAACCGGGGCCGAGCGCCGTCAGCCACGGGCTCTCGCGCAATCCCTCCGGGCCGCCGCCGTCCTGCGACAGCACCTCGTTGACCACGTCCCAGGAGGCGATCTGCCCGCGGTAGCGGCCGGCCACGGTCTCGATCCAGCGGCGCAAAAAATCCTCCGCCTGGGGGGCGGTGGCCCGGGCCAGCAGCGGGCGCACCCAAGGCGGCAGCGCCTCGTGCCAGACCAGGGTATGCCCGCGCATCCGCTGGCCGTTGCTGCGGGCGAAGCGAACCAGGGCGTCGGCCTGCGCGAAGTCTGTCTTCCCCGGCTCGGGCCGCACCACCTCCATCTTCATCTCGGTGCCGCAGACCAGCATCCCGGCCTCCCGTGCCACCGCCTGCCGGTAGGCAGGGTCGCGCGCGAAGCGGAAGCCGGGCACCTCGGCGCCATAGGTCAGCCCGGTGCGGGCGGCGGCCGCCTGCAGGCTGTCGGCCGCCCAGGACGGCCGGCCC
>NZ_VRUX01000470.1:0-3394 GCF_008039885.1 Methylobacterium sp. WL103 | reverse complement strand
GGGTTCGACGGCACCCGCAGCGCGACGCTCGGCAGGCCGGCCCGCGCCAGGTCGCAGACGCGGGTGCCGCCGGTCGCCGGCACCACCAGGGTGAGGGGACCGGGCCAGAACGCCTCGGCGAGGCGCAGCGCGAAGGCGTCGAAGCGACCCTCGGCCTCGGCGGCCGCACGGTCCGGCAGGTGCGCGATCAGCGGGTTGAAGCGGGGGCGCGCCTTCGCTGCGAAGATGCCGGCGACCGCCTCGGCGTCGGTGGCGTCGGCGCCGAGGCCGTAGACGGTCTCGGTCGGGAAGGCGACGCAGGCGCCGGCCCGGATCAGGCGCGCGGCCTCCGCCACGCCCGCTCCGTCGCCGGAAAGCTGGGTCGTCGCGCCGGGCGCAGGGATTGACGCGAGATCGTTCATATATAAACCATCTCCGGCGGTGACGGCTGGGCCGGTTCGGGCGTATGCCGTCAGCGGAGGGCGTGGGCCGAAGCGCCTCTCACGGAAGAGGGGTCGGGCTGCGCGGAAAGCCGGCGGCCGGGTCTTTCGGGGGCTGCACTAACGCGGCCCCGCGGCGACGGTCAAACGAGACGCCGAGGCGCGGGCGAACCGCGCCGGGCGGGAGGACATGCCGATGAGCTACCGCGCGCCCGTATCCGAGATGATGTTCACCCTGCGCCACGTCGCCGGCCTTGACGGGGCCGGCGCGGTGAGCGTCGAGGACGCGGACGCCATCCTGACTGAGGCCGGGCGGCTCGCGGGCGACGTGCTGGCGCCGCTGAACCGCGTCGGCGACCGCCACGGCGCGACGCTTTCGAACGGCGTGGTCACCACGGCACCGGGGTTCGCCGCCGCCTACAAGACCTTCGTCGCCGGAGGCTGGAACGGGCTCACCGCCGACCCGGACCATGGCGGCCAGGGCCTGCCGCAAGTGCTCGACGCCGCCTGCACAGAGATGTGGAACGGCGCCAACCTCGCCTTCGGCCTGTGCCCGCTGCTGACCGCCGGCGGCATCGAGGCGCTGGCGGCGCACGGCTCCGAGGACCTGAAGGCGCGCTACCTCGGCAAGCTCGTCTCCGGCGAGTGGACCGCGACGATGAACCTGACCGAGCCGCAGGCCGGCTCGGACCTCGCCGCCCTGCGCACCCGCGCTGAGCCGGCCGGCGACGGCAGCTACCGCATCGTCGGCTCGAAGATCTACATCACGTACGGCGCCCACGACATGGCCGACAACGTCGTCCACCTCGTGCTCGCCCGCCTCAAGGACGCGCCGTCGGGCACCCGCGGCATCTCGCTGTTCCTGGTGCCGAAGGTGCTCCCCGACGGGTCCGAGAACGACCTGCGTTGCTCGGGGCTGGAGCACAAGCTCGGCATCCACGCCTCGCCGACCTGCTCGATGGCGTTCGGCGACCAGGGCGGCGCCACCGGCTGGCTCGTCGGCGAGGAGAATCGCGGGCTCGCCTGCATGTTCACGATGATGAACAACGCCCGCCTCGGGGTCGGGCTGCAGGGCGTCGGCGTCGCCGAGGCGGCGACGCAGCGGGCGCTCGCCTACGCTCGCGACCGGAAGCAAGGCAAGGCGGCGGGCTCCGCCGAGGCGAGCCCGATCGTCGCCCACCCGGACGTGCAGCGCATGCTGCTGACGATGAAGGCCTACACCGCCGCCGCCCGCGGCATCTGCTACCTCACCGCGGCCGCCCTCGACGCCGCCGAGGGGCCGGAAGGCAAGGCGGCGCTCGACCGCGCCTCGCTGCTGACGCCGGTGGCCAAGGCCTTCTCCACCGACATCGCCAACGAAGTCGCCTCGCTCGGCGTGCAGGTGCATGGCGGCATGGGCTTCGTCGAGGAGACCGGCGCGGCGCAAGCGATGCGCGACGCCCGCATCCTCGGCATCTACGAGGGCACCAACGGCATCCAGGCGATCGACCTGACCGGCCGCAAGCTGCCGCTGAACGACGGAGCCACGGTGCGGGCGCAGATCGCCGCCATGCGCCGGGTCGCCGAATCCCTGCTCAAGGCCGCCGACTCCGACCTCGGCCACGCCCCGGCGCGGCTGCGCGCCGGCATCGAAGCCCTCGACCGGGCGACGAGCCACCAGCTCGCGAGCCTCAGGTCCAACCGGCCGGAGGCGGCGCTCGCCGGCGCGACCCCGTACCTGCGCCTGTTCGGCCTGGCCCAGGGCGCGGCCTGCCTCGCCCACGAGGCGCTGGCCGCACGCGCCGCCTTGAAGGCCGGAGAGACCGACCCGGCCCATGCCGGGCGGATCGCGCTGGCGCGCTTCTTCGCCGAGAACCTCCTGCCGGCGACGGAAGGCCTGGCCCAGGTGGTGATCGACGGCGGCGGGTTTCTGGACGACGCGGGCGCGGTTCTGACGGGGTGACGTCAAGGTCCTCGCCCGTCATTCCGGGGCCGCGCAGCGGAGCCCGGAATCCAGAACCGCAGGTGGCGCCTTTTCGAGCACGGTTGGCGGCTCTGGATCCCGGGCTCGCCTGCGGCGCCCCGGGATGACGGGGTTGGGACGGAAGCGGTGCGGTTCGCGGCGCGATTTGGAACGAAGCGGGGAGGCGGACATGAGCGAGCAGGTCACGATCACCGACGGGGCGGACGGCGTCCGCTCGATCGTCCTGAACCGGCCCGAGAAGAAGAACGCGTTGACCGGGGCGATGTACGACGCGATGCGCGAGGCGCTGGCCTCCGCCGACGCATCGGACGCCATCGGGGCGGTGGTGTTCTCCGGAATGCCCGGCAGCTTTTGCGCCGGCAACGACATCGCCGACTTCGTCACGCGGGCGGAGAAGGCGTTCAGCGAGGCGCCCTCGCTGCGCTTCATCCGCCAGCTCGCGCGCACGGCGACGCCGATGGTCGCGGCGGTGGACGGGATCGCGGTGGGCATCGGCACGACGCTGACGCTGCATTGCGACCTCGTCTACGCGAGCCCGGCGGCGCGCTTCCGCATGCCGTTCGTCGAGCTCGGCCTCGTGCCGGAGGCGGCCTCGAGCTACCTGCTGCCGCGGCGGGTCGGGCGCCTCAAGGCGACGGAGCTGCTGCTGCTCTCCGAGATGTTCGGGGCGGACGCGGCCGAATCGCTCGGTCTCGTCAACGCGGTGATGCCCTCCGACATGCTGCTGGAGCACGCCCTCGCCCAGGCCGCGCGCCTCGCCGCCCTGCCGCGCGGCGCCCTCGCCGCGTCGCGAAAGCTGATCCGCGGGGATCAGGCCCAGGTCGAGGCGGCTTTGGACGCCGAGGCCGAGGCGTTCGACCGGCAGCTGCGCACGGAGGAGGCGCAGGGCGCGTTCCGGGCGTTCCTCGCCCGGTCGAAGCCCGGCCCGAGGTCGTGAAGCCGGACCTCAGCCAGAAGGTCTGCCTCGTGGCGGGCGCCTCGCGCGGCGTCGGGCGGGGCATCGCCCGGGCGC
>NZ_VRUX01000046.1:0-16398 GCF_008039885.1 Methylobacterium sp. WL103 | reverse complement strand
CCCTCGCCGCCCGCGATCGCGCGCGGCACACCGGGCTCCGGCATCGCAAGCGTCAGCCTCGGCGTGACGGCGGTCTCGGCGCGCGGGCCGAACGCATCCGGCTCCACGCTCACCCCCGCCTCTTCCAGCTCCAGCATCACCAGGACGAGGGCGTCCACGTCGAGGCTGTCGACGGGAATTGCGGCCTCGAACTCGCTCGCCGTGAGTTCCCCGCGCGTCCGCCCGAGGGCGATCAGCCGGTCCAGCGTCGCGCGGTCGATCGTGCCTGCCATCCGTGACCTCCTGCCGTCTCCGCTCTCTCATGTGGCGCGAGGCCGACGGCGTGACAGCCTGCTCGAAGGTCCGCGGGGCGAGGGGCTGGCAGCCGAAGCAGGCGAGGTTTAGGAACGGCCCCGTCGAGGCTTGGCCGACGGGGTGCCGGACGTCGGCGTTCCGAACCCGTCCAGTACGGCCCGGCCGACGGACCGAGGGCGTGTGCCGGATCACCGCAATCGAAGAGAGCGCGAACTGATGCCCTACCCGGTCGCCATCGTCTTCACGCTCGCGTTGCTCTTCGTCGGGCTCGCGGCGATCGGATGGTGGCAGGATCCGGCGGCACCCGCGCTCAGCGATTGGTTCGTGGCCAAGGCGACCGAAGGCGGGCTGTGGTCGGGCCTCCTGCTATTCCTGGTCGCGGCCGCCTTCTTCGCCTGGCGCGACGGCAGGACGAGACCGTGACGGCGGACAAGATCGCCCAGGTTCAACGCCTTTCCTCGGCGCTCGCCGCCCGGGTGCGCTACGCCCAGATGGTGCGTGGGCCGATCCTGCCGGCACAGGTCGACGCGCTGCTCGCCGCCGCGATGCTGCTCCAGGAGCACGAGGTGCCCTGGCCCTCCCTGGTGGAGCAGGTGCTGCACGATCTGGCGCAGGACCTGGAGAACCCGGAGCCTTCCGCCGCCGCCGAGCCGTGACGAAGCCTCGGCGTGCCCGAGCGAGCGCGATCGATCGCGGCCTCGGAACAAGTCGGGCCGGAACGACCTGAGTGGGGGGCACGCGCCGGAACGGCTGGCGCACCCCACGCTCACGGAGCCCCGCACGCCATGGTCATGATCATCATCTGTTTCCTGGCCCCCTGGCTGGCGATGTTCCTGCGCGGGAAGGTGATCCAGGGCATCCTCTGCATCCTGCTCCACATCACCGTCATCGGCTGGATCCCCGCCACGATCTGGGCCCTGATGGTGACGCGCAAGGAAGCCTGAGGCGGTCGGGGTTCGCGACAGCAGGCCAGCGGCGGCGGAGCCCGCTCCTTCGTCGCAAAAAATCGGACGTCCCGGCGCGGAGCGGTCGCGGTGCCGTATGGCCGGCGGACCGCCAAGTCCGCGCCCGCCTCGCCTGCGAGGCGGAGCCTTAAGGCCCTGATAACCACGCGCATGCGTTCGTGATCCAGAGCTGTCTGGATCCGTTCGATGGCGATTCGCGCACAACACGTTGAGAATACGGAGGTTCGTGCAGCGAACGCAGATGGCGCGAGATCGGCCGACGGCACGCTGCCATCCGGCCTGTTGCGCTTGGCGCGCTGGCGGCTCCTGGCCATGCATCACGCGGCGGGCGTCGGACATCTCGGCGGCAACCTGTCGGCCTTCGATGCGATGATGCTCCTGCATCACGAGATGCTTCGTCCGCAGGACCGGTTCGTCCTGTCCAAGGGGCACGCGGCGGGGGCCTACTACGTCACCCTGTGGAGCCGCGGGCTCATCACCGACGCCGAGCTCGACACCTTCCATGGCGAGGGCACCCGGCTCGCCGGGCATCCGCCGGCGCGGGGCGTGCCCGCCATCCGCTTCGGGACCGGCAGCCTCGGCCACGGCGTTTCGCTGGCGGCGGGCCTCGCCCTGTCGATGCGGCTGCAGGACCGGCCCGGGCACGTCTTCTGCCTGACCTCCGACGGCGAATGGCAGGAGGGGTCGACCCTCGAGGCCTTGATCTTCGCGGCCCACAACAAGCTCGAGAACCTGACGATCCTGATCGACAACAACCGGCTCCAGGGCTTCGGCACCACGCGGGACGTGGCCTCGATGGAGCCGCTGGCGTCGAAGCTCGCCGGCTTCGACGTGGAGATCCGCGAGGCCGACGGGCACGATCTCGCCGACATGCGCCGTGCCCTTTCGTCCGGCCGGGAGCGGCCCACGCTCGTCGTGCTCCATACGGTGAAGGGCTACGGCGTCCCCGCGATCGAGGGGCGGATGGACAGCCACTACCTGCCGCTCACCGACGACCAGTATCGCGAGGCCGTCACCGGCATCGGAGGCCTCGGGGCATGACGGGCCGGAACGCCATGCCGGACGACCTCCACCGATCCCTTCGCCCCCGACCCAGCCTGTGGTGCGTGCCGTGAGACGCCAACTCTGCGACGCCCTGGTGGAACGGGCGGCCCGGCCCGACCTCGTCTTCCTCACGGGCGACCTCGGCTTCGGCGCCTTGGAGCCCCTGCGCGACGTGCTGGACCGGCGCTTCATCAACGCCGGCATCGCCGAGCAGAACATGGTGGGCGTCGCCGCCGGCATGGCGAGCGAGGGGATGGAGCCCTGGACCTACACGATCGCGCCGTTCTGCTACGCGCGGGCCTTCGAGCAGATCCGCAACGACGTCTGCCTGCACGCCCTCCCCGTCCGGCTCCTCGCCAACGGCGGCGGCTACGGCTACGGCGTCATGGGCGCCACGCATCATGCCTTGGAGGATTACGGCGTCCTCTCGACGCTGCCGAACCTGCATCTCTTCATCCCGGCCTTCGACGAGGACGTCGCCGCGACGATCGCTGCGGCGGGTGCCCTTCCGGGCCCCGCCTATATCCGCCTGGGACGCGGCGAGTTGCCAGCGGGCACGATCGCGCCGGCCTACGCACCGTGGCGTCGCCTGCGTGCGGGGACAGGCCCGGTGGTGGTCGTCGTCGGCCCGATGGCCGGTCCGACCCTCAGTGCCCTCGAAGACGACGCGGCCGAGATCTGGGCCGTCTGCGAGCTGCCGCTGCGTGTCAGCCCGCCACCGGAGGCGTTCGTCGCCGCCCTGCGGAAGAGCCGCCGCCTCTGCGTCGTGGAGGAGCACGTGGCGCAGGGGAGCCTGGGCCAAAGCCTCGCCGCGTGGTGCCTGGAGACCGGCGTCGGCCTCGACGGCTTTCGCATGCTCAATGCGCAAGGGTATCCCTCCGGGACCTACGGCTCGCAGGCCTTCCACCGGCAGGAGAGCGGCCTCGATGCGCCCGGCATCCGTGCCGCCGTGCAGGCGATGGGCGCCGCATGAGCCCGGATTCCGCGCACTGGATCGGAACGCTCAAGGGCCCGATCGTCGTCCTCGGCGCGGGCGGCTTCGTCGGCTGCAACCTGTTCCGGGCCATCCGGGCGGTGCGGCCGGACGTGTTCGCCGTGGTCCGCAACCTTCCGGCCCCGCGCCTGCGCGACGTCGACCCCAGCCATCTCGTCGAGGTCGACCTGAACGACCGCTCGGCGGCCCGAAACTTCGTCGAGGCGATCCGCCCGGCCACGGTCTTCGACTGCGTCGCCTACGGCGCCTACTCCTTCGAGCAGGACGCCGACCTCGTCTACGCGACGAACTTCACCGCGATGGTCAACCTCGTGGAATTGCTGGCGGCCGGCGGAACGCTCGCGGCCTACGTCCACGCCGGCAGCTCCTCCGAATACGGCTCCAACTCGGACGCGCCGAAGGAAGATGCGGAGCTGAGGCCCAACAGCCCCTATGCCGTGTCGAAGGCCGCAGCGAGCCATTACCTGACCTTCGCCGGGCGGACGCGGCGCCTGCCGGTCGTGAACCTGCGGCTCTACTCGGTCTACGGCCCCTACGAAGACGCCTCGCGCCTGATCCCCGCCGTCGTGGCGCGCGGATTGGAGCGCGGCTACCCCGACTTCGTCGATCCCGGCATCGCGCGCGACTTCGTCTACGTCGACGACGTCTGCGAGGCCTTCGTGCGCGCCGCCGCCAAGATGGACCTCGATCTCTACGGCGCGTCGATCAACATCGGCTCCGGCGTCCAGACGACGATCCGCGAGCTCGCCGGCCTCGCGCAGACGACGTTCGCGATCCCCGATGCGGCCCGCTTCGGGGACATGCCGGCACGCGGCTGGGACCTGACCCGCTGGCAATCCGACCCCGCCAAGGCCGAGCGCCTCCTCGGCTGGCGTGCCCGCACGTCCCTGGACGAGGGCCTGACCCGGACCGCCGCATGGATGCGTCGGGCCGACCCGGCGCTGACCGGCCTGACCAAGCGCCACGGGTCGGCGCCGCGCCGGCGCTCGATCGCCGCCATCGTCGCCTGCTACAAGGACGAGGAGGCGGTGCCGGTCATGCATGCCCGCCTCACCGCGGTGTTCCAGCGGATCGACGTCGACTACGAGATCATCTTCGTCAACGACGCCAGCCCCGATCGCTGCGGCGAGCGCATCCGCGAGATCTCGGCGCGCGACCCGCACGTCCTCGGGATCACCCACTCGCGCAACTTCGGCTCGCAGATGGCCTTCCGCAGCGGGATGGAGCTCGCCACCGCGGAGGCCTGCGTCCTGCTGGACGGCGACCTCCAGGACCCGCCCGAGCTGATCGAGCAGTTCTACGCCGCGTGGCTCGCGGGATCGAACGTGGTCTACGGCCGCCGGGTCGAGCGCGACATGCCCTGGATCTGGGGGCTGCTCTACAAGGCGTTCTACCGGGTGTTCGCGGCCTTCAGCTACATCCGCATCCCGCACGACGCCGGCGACTTCTCGCTGATGGACCGGCGGGTGGTGGGCTGGCTGCTGAACTGCCCCGAGCGCGACCTCTTCATGCGCGGCCTGCGCGCCTACGTCGGCTTCCGCCAGACCGGCGTCGACTACGTCCGCCCCAAGCGGATGTTCGGCGCCAGCACCAACAACCTCCTCTCGAACCTCGAATGGGCCAAGCGCGGCATCTTCTCGTTCAGCAACACGCCCTTGAAGATCCTGACCGCGTCGGGCTTGGGCCTCCTCGGCCTGACCGCGATCCTGAGCCTCGGCCTGATCGTCGCGCGCCTCCTCGTTCCCGACATCGCACCCCGCGGCGTGACCACCCTGCTGCTGGCGATCCTGTTCTTCGGCGCCCTCAACCTGTTCGGGATCGGTCTCGTCGGGGAATACGTCGCCAAGATCATGGAGGAGGTGAAGGGCCGCCCGCGCCTCATCCGCGCGGCGCTGATCCGCAACGGCGTCTCCAGCGACCTCCTTCCGGACGGACGATCGATCCCATGAGCCTCCTCGACGACCTGCGCGGTCGCGACTGCCCGGTCTGCGGCGCCTCCCAGGCCGGCTCGGCCCCCTTCCTCTCCGCCAGCGTCGATCCGGCGCGGATCGGCAGCTTCAGCTTCGCCTCGCGCAAGCGGCCGGAATTCATGTCGTTCCGGCTGGTCCGCTGCCTGACCTGCCAGACCGTCTACGCGGCCGAGGCGCCCAGTGCCGGAACGCTGGCCGACGCCTACGCGGCCGCCGACTACGACACCTCCGAGGAAGCCGACCTGGCGGCGCAGACCTACGCGCGGGCGCTGGCGCCCTTTCTCGATGCGGGCATCCGCGACGGGGCCGCCCTGGAGATCGGCGCCGGCACCGGAAGCTTCCTGCGCGAGCTGCAACGCCTGGGCTTTCGCGACGTGACGGGCGTCGAGCCCTCGAGCGCGGCCGTCGCCGCCGCCGCCGACCTGCGCGACCGCATCCGCGTCGGCGTGTTCGACCCTGCCGACCACGCGCCCGAGAGCCTGTCCTTCATCGGATGCTTCATGACGCTGGAGCACGTGCGCGATCCGCTGGCGCTGACCCGGGCCGCGTTCTCGCTGCTGCGCCCCGGCGGGGTGCTCGCCTTCGTCACCCACGATCACCGCGCGCCGATCAACCGCCTGCTCGGGCGCCGGTCGCCGATCATCGACATCGAGCACATGCAGCTGTTCTGCCATGCCAGCCTGCACAAGCTCCTTGCGCGCACCGGCTTCTCCGAGGTCGCGATCACCGCGATCCGGAACGCCTATCCCCTCCGCTACTGGTTGCGCCTCCTGCCCCTTCCGGGTGCGATGAAGACCGCCGGCATCGCCGGCGCGGACGCGACCGGGCTCGGCCGGCTCCGCGTCGGCCTGAACGTCGGGAACCTGTTGACGGTGGCGCGCAAGCCCGTCGCGCCGACCCCGTGACGGCGCCGCGCCTCGGACGGCTTCCCTTCGCGACGATTCTCTGCCTCGTCGCGCTGCCGAACCTCGCGTTCCTGACGACGCACCTCGCAAGCCCGCTCCTGGGCGTCGCCTGCGTGGCCTGCACGGTGGTCGGCGTCCTTGCGACCCTGCGCGCGGTGCTGCGGCAGCCGGTCCCCCTCGACGGTCCGCTCCTGGTAGGCGCGCTCGGCGTCGGCTTCGCCCTCTGCTGCGTCGGGGGCCAGGCGCACGTCTTCTACGCGAACGACGACTGGCTGATCCGCGACGCCGTCCTTCGCGACCTCGTCGCCGAGCCGTGGCCGGTGGGGTATCGCTACCTGGGCGAGGCGACGACCCTGCGCGCGCCGCTCGGGATGTACCTCGTCCCGGCGGCGTTCGGGAAAATCCTGGGGTTGCGCGCGGCCCATGTCGCGCTGTTGGCGCAGAACGGCGTCCTGTTCGGATGCCTCCTCTACGTCTTCGCGCAGGCCTCCACGCCGCGGCGCGCCGCGTGGTCGGTCCTTGCGATCTTCGTCCTGTTCGGAGGCTGGGACGTCGCCGGAGCTTGGCTCCTCGACGAGCCGCTGGCCTTCGGGACCCATCTCGAGCATTGGATGCCGGGCCAGCAATTCACCTCGCACGTCACGCAGGTGTTCTGGGTGCCGAACCACGCCGCCTCGGGCTGGACGTTCGTGGCTGCCTACCTCCTCTGGCATCGCAGGCGCCTCGACCTCGGCGGCCTGGTGTGCGTCTTCGGGCTTTGCGCGTTCTGGTCGCCGCTCAGCCTGATCGGCGCGCTGCCGTTCCTGGCGCGGGCCGTCGTCGTGGATGGTGTGCGTGGACGCCTGCGGCTTCGGCAGATGCCGGCTCCGATCTTCGTCGCCGTCGGACTGGCGCCGACGCTGCTCTACCTGCTCGCCGACGGCGGACGCGTTCCGCATGGCTTCGCGGCGATCGATGCGAGCTTCGTCGCGAGATACGTCCTGTTTCTGCTCGTCGAAATCGGCCCTGTCCTCGTCATCCTCTATACGGCATCGCGATCCGATCTTCAGCGCCGGGACTCGGTGTTGGGCGGAGACATGCCGCTCGTCATCCTCATCTTGTCGTTCGTCCCCTTGTATCGGCTCGGCGTGCTCGACTTCGTCATGCGGGCCTCCATTCCGACGCTTGCCCTCCTCGCCCTCCGGTTCGGCGAGGTGGCGACCGCCCCGTGCGGGCCCCGACGGCGGGTCGCGACGATCGCCGTCGTCCTGCTCGGCGCCGGCGCGCCCATCTACGAAATCGGCCGGGCCTTCCTGAAACCCGCCTTCGCGATCAGCGACTGCACCCTGCTCGATGCGTCGCGGTTTCCACCGAACGACGGGCCGCTCTTCCACTATCTGGCCCGCAAAGCGGTCATCGAATCCTCTGTCGCCGGGAGGATCTTGGCCGTTCCGCAGCGCGTCTTGGAGGTTAGCGCGAGGCCGACATGTTGGCCGGACCGCGTTTCTGAGACCGACCCTATGAAGGTCGCCGAGTCGCTCCGAAGCGCGTGGAACTAGCATCCGCCGTCGGCGCGTGGCGTCGCTCGACGAGCCGACGGCGGCGGCGAGAACGCCGCGGCGGGACGGCTTACGCGGCGGCCAATCCGCCGACGCGCGTCACGGCGCGATCGAGGCTTGCGCGGCCTGGAGCAGTTCCGTTGCCAGCGCCTCGTCTTCGACGGCCCGGGCGAGGACGACGGCGCCGACGAGGGTCGCCACCGTCGCCAGGGCGCGTTGCCGCCGCCGCTCCTTCGACGCCTTCGGCGTCAGGTTGGCGACGATGGAGGCGAGGCCTTCGATCCCTTGCGCGAACCGTCCCCGGACGGCGCTGCCCGTCTGTTCCCGCGAGACGTCGTTGGCGAGCGCCGCCAGCGGGCAGCCCTTCCCCGGCGTGCGGACGTGGTCGAGGGACAGGTAGTTCGCGACCACGGTGTCGGTCGTGCCCCGGTATTCTTCTGCCAGCGCGGTATCGAAGGCTTCGGCCGCCAAAGCATCCTTGTTGGCGAACTGGCCGTAGAAGCCGCCATGGGTCAGGCCGGCGGCGGCCATGATGTCCACGACCCCGACGCCGTGGAGGCCGCGCTCGCGGAACAGGGCCGCGGCGACTTCGACGACGCGCTGTCGGTTGATCCTGGCCTGTTCCTGCGAGACTCTCGGCATGGCCCGATCCTTCGGCGTGTCCGACGACGATATAAAGGCGACGTGCCCTCCCAAGAAGGGCCCGGCTCAAGGCTTGGACGGCATCGGCATCGCATGGTCATCGGCAGCGACGCGCCGTTCGCGCGTCGCCCGCCCGACCCTGAACCACAGGGCGTAGAGGGCGGGCAGGAACAGCAGGGTCATCAGCGTGCCGACGCCGACGCCGCCGATGAGGACGTAGGCGAGCGCCCCCCAGAACACCGAGTGGGTGAGCGGGATGAAGGCCAGCATGGCCGCGGCCGCCGTCAGGATCACGGGCCGGGCCCGGCGCACGGTGGATTCCACGATGGCGTCGTAATCCGCCAGGCCCGCCGCCTGGTCGTGGTGGATCTCGTCCACCAGGATCAGGGTGTTGCGCATCAGGATGCCCGACAGCGCGATCAGCCCGAGGATCGCGTTGAAGCCGAAGGGCTGCTGGAAGACCAGCAGGGTCGGCACGGCGCCCACGAGGCCGAGCGGCGCGGTGGCGAACACCATGAACATCGTGGCGAACGAGCGCACCTGCAGCATGATCACCGTCAGCGTCACGATCAGCATGATCGGGAACACCGCGACCAGCGCCGTCATCGCCTTGGCGCTCTCCTCCACCGACCCGGCCGTGTCGATGCGGTAGCCCGGCGGGAGCTTCGCCTTGATCGGTTCGAGGAGGGGGAAGACCTGGGCGTGGATGTCGGGCGGCTGCAGGCCGTCGAGGACGTCGCCCTGCACACGGATGTAGGCCTCGCGGTTGTAGCGCTTGAGCACCGCGTCCTCGGTCCGGCTCTCGAGGCGCGCCACCTGCGAGACCGGCACCTGGCGCCCGTCCTTGGTCGTCAGCGTCAGGTCGCCGACCTCGCCGAGCGAGCGCCGCTCCGGGCCGGGGCTGCGCAGGACGACGTCGACGGCGCGCAGGTTCTCGCGCACCTGGGTGGCGGGCGTCCCGTTTAGGTAGCTCTGCAATTGCTGTGCGGCCTCCTTCGGGGTCAGGCCGATCAGGCGCAGGCGCTCCTGGTCGAAGGCGAGGCGCAGGCTCGGCGTCCTGTCGCCCCAGTCGAGGTGGACCATCCGCATGTTGGGGTTGCTCGCCATCACCCCTCGCACGTCCTCGGCGATGCCGCGGATCACGTCGAGGTCGGGCCCGACCACCCGGAAGGCGACGGGGAAGCGGACCGGCGGGCCGAACACGATCTGCAGCACCCGCACCCGCGCCTCTGGGAAGCGGCCCTCGTCGACGAGCTTGCGCACCTTGATCCGCAAGGCGTCGCGGGCCTGGGCGTCGGCGGTCTGCACCACGATCTGCGCGAAGGCCGGATCGGGCAATTCGGGATCGAAGGAGAGCACGAAGCGGGGCATGCCCTGGCCGACATAGCTCGTGATCTCGCGCGCCTCGGGCAGGTCGCGCACGGCCGTCTCGATCCGCTTGACGCTGGCTTCGGTGGTGGCGAAGGCGGAGCCCGTCGGCAGGGTCACCTCGACGATGAGTTCCGGGCGCTCGGAGTTCGGGAAGAACTGCTGCTCGACGCGGCCCATGCCGACCACGGCGAGCGCGAACAGGCCCACGGTGATGCCGGCGGCCAGCCACTTGTGGTCGACGGACATCCGCACGACCCGGCGCAGGCGCTCGTAGTTCCTGGTGGCGTAGATCGCCCCGTGGCCGCCTTCCACCGTCTTGATGTTCGGCAGCAGCTTGACGCCCAGATAGGGCGTGAAGGTCACCGCCACGATCCAGGAGACGATCAGCGAGAAGGCCACCACCCAGAAGATGTTGCCGGCATACTCGCCCGCCGTGGAGGCGGCGAAGCCCACCGGCAGGAAGCCCGCGATGGTCACGATGGTGCCGGTGAGCATCGGCGCGGCGGTCGAGCGCCAGGCGTAGGTCGCCGCCTCGACGCGGTCGTAGCCCTCCTCCATGCGCACCACCATCATCTCGATGGCGATGATGGCGTCGTCGACCAGCAGCCCGAGCGAGATGATGAGGGCGCCGAGCGTGATGCGGTCGAAGTCGCGCCCCGTCACCATCATCACCACGAACACCGCCGAGAGGGTGAGCGGCACCGCCAGCGCCACCACGATGCCGACCCGGAATCCGAGCGCCACCAGGGAGACGAAGATCACCACGCCGAGGGCGGTGAAGAACTTGACCATGAACTCGTGGATGGCCTCGTCGATGACTTTGGCCTGGTCGGTGATCTTGGTGAAGCCGATGCCC
Source organism: Methylobacterium sp. WL103 (assembly GCF_008039885.1). Lineage (NCBI taxonomy): Bacteria > Pseudomonadati > Pseudomonadota > Alphaproteobacteria > Hyphomicrobiales > Methylobacteriaceae > Methylobacterium > Methylobacterium sp. WL103. Next base: position 5,819 of record NZ_VRUX01000046.1, on the reverse strand, counting down.
GCCGGCGTCTCGTGGTGGATCGCCACCTCTTCGGCGTTCAGCGCCGCACCGAGCGCGAGGCCGTCGAAGCCGGGCTTCATCACCAGGCCGAGGATCAGGGCGGGCTCGCCGTCGTTGCGGATCGCGAAGACCTTCGGGTCCTCGTAGCCGCGCTTCACCTCGGCGATGTCGCCGAGCTTGAGGCTGCGGTCGCCGGCGGCCACGGGCAGGTTTCGGATCGCGTCGAGCCCGTCGATCGCCCCGTCGAGGCGCAGGTACACGCGCGGACCCGCCGCCTCGACGAAGCCGGCCGGGGTCACGTCGTTCTGGTTGGCCAGCGAGGCCAGCAGTTGCTGGCCGGTGATGCCGAGCGTCGCGAGGCGCTGGTAGGAGATCTCCACGAAGATCTTCTGCGCCTGCTCGCCGAGGATGTTGATCTTCTCGACGCCCGGCACCCGCAGCAGGCGCTGGCGCAAATCCTCGGCCCTCAGCACCAGTTGCCGGTGCGGCAGCCCCTTGGCCTGGAGCGCGTAGAGCGAGAAGTAGACGTCCGAGAACTCGTCGTTGAACAGCGGCCCCATCACCCCGCGCGGGAGGCTGGAGGCCTGGTCGGCGAGCTTCTTGCGGGTCTGGTAGAACTCCGCCTGCAGCATGGCCGGCGGCATGTTGTCCTTGAAGAACACCTTGATCAGCAGCAGGCCGGGGCGCACCGTGGTCTCGGCGCGGTCGTAGTAGAACAGTTCCTGCAGGCGCTTCTCCAGGGGGTCGGCGACCTGGCGCTGCATCTCGTCCGTCGTCGCCCCGGGCCACGCCGCCGAGACGACCATCGTCTTGACGGCGAAGCTCGGGTCTTCGCCGCGCCCCAGTTTCTCGAAGGCGAAGAAGCCTGCGCCGATGAGCGCGATCAGCAGGAACAGGGTGACGGCCCGCTCGCGGACGGCGAGGGCCGAGAGGTTGAAGCCGCTCATCGCACCACCCCGGTCATGCTGGCGGGCGCCTGGCGGACCTTCTCGCCGGCCTTGAGGAGGTGGGCCCCGAGCGCCACGATCCGGTCGCCGGGGTTCAGCCCGGCGACGACGTCGGCCCGCTCCTCGCCCATGCGGGCGACCCGCACGGCCTGTGGTTGGACGGTCTCGCTGGCGGCGTCGTAGCGCCAGACCGAGGGACCCTGCCCCTGGTCGAACAAGGCCGCGAGCGGCACCTCCACCGATCCGGCCCGGGCGGCGTCGAGGTCCTTGAGCTGAAGGGTCACCGTGGCGCCCAAGGGCGCGGCCTCGCCGCCGCCCGAGAGGATGTAGCGCGCCCGGTAGGTGCGCGTGGCCGGGTCGGCGGTGGCGGACAGCTCGCGCAGGCGCGCCGGATAGGTCGCCGCGCCCTCGGCGTAGAGGGTGGCGGAGGCTTCGCCCTTGGTGCCGGAGGCTTCGCCCTTGGTACCGGAGGCTTCGCCCTTGGCGGCGCGGCGGCTGCCCTCAGGCAGGAACACCTCCGCCTCGCGCGCCCCGTCGCGGGCGAGCTTGACCACGGTCTGGCCGGCCGCGACCACCTGGCCGGGCTCGGAGGGCACCTCCATGACGACGCCGTCGGCGTCGGCCTGGAGCTCGGCGTAGCCCGCCTGGTTCTGGATCTGGCTGGCCTGGGCCTCGGCGTTGGCGAACTGGGCGATGGCGGCGTCGGCCGCGCCCTTGTTCTGGTCGTAGGTCTGCTTCGAGGTCCAGCCGTCGGCGACCAGCTTGCGGCTGCGCTCCTCGTCGGCCTTGGCCTTGATCATCTGGGCGCGGGCCGCCTCGACGGAGGCGCGGGCTGCGGCGAGCGCGAGGGTGAAGTCGGTGCGGTCGAGGCGCATCAGGGGCTGGCCGAGGCGCACGCGGTCGCCCGGGTCGACGAGGCGTTCGAAGATCTTGCCGCCGACCCGGAAGCCGAGGTTGCTCTCGGTGCGGGCGCGGATCACGCCGGTGTAGCGCGACACGGCGCCGGGACCGGGGGCGACCTCGGCGACCTGGACCAGGGGCGGCTCCGGCGTCACCGCCGTCTTCGCCGGCGAGCAGGCGGTCAGGGCGACGCCCGCGAGCCCCAGAACCAGTCTTCGCAACATCGCCGCCCCCGTCGCAGTCTGCTCGGTCGTAAAATGATGATCATAATCTATTTGGGCGCGCGGTCGGCGTCAATGGGCGTCGTCGCAGGGGGCGGACGCATTCGTGGCCGCGCGGCCGGCAGGGCGATTGCCGATGCCGATTTGGTCTCAGGACTTCCACCGGCAGCACCGCGTCATCCCGGGGCCGCGCAGCGGAGCCCGGGATCCAGACACGCAGGTCGAGCCGGACTTTGTACCGTCGGCGGTTCTGGATTCCGGGCTCGCCTGCGGCGACCCGGAATGACGGTGCGGTGCCATCTGCAAGCGCCCTGCGAGGGCGTCGCGGCGGCTCAGGCGCCCTGAGACGCCCCGTGGTGGCGCGCGTTCCGCTTGATGACTTGGGGCGGCTGGCCGAACGCGCGGAGGAAGGCGCGCCGCATCCGCTCCCGGTCGGCGAAGCCCGTCTCCCGGGCCACCGTGTCCAGCGAATGCCGGCCGTCCTCCAGCATCGTCCGGGCGGCGTCCAGGCGGAGGTTCTCGATCGCCTTGGCGGGCGATTGGCCGGTCTCCTCCCGGAAGACGCGGCTGAACTGGCGCGGGCTCAGGCGGGCGGCCTCCGCCAGCTCCTCGACGGAGAGCGCGTTCTTCAAATTGCCCCTGGCATAGGCCAGGACCGTCTGGACCCGGTCGGACCGCGGCTGAAGCTCCAGCAGGGCGGAGAACTGCGACTGGCCGCCCGTCCTGCGGTGGTAGACGACGAGGTTCTTCGCGATCCCCTTCGCCATCTCGGGGCCGAGGTCGTCCTCGACCAGGGCCAGCGTGAGGTCGATCCCGGCCGTCATCCCGGCCGAGGTCCAGACGTTGCCGTCGGAGACGAAGATGCGGTCGTCGTCGACCTGGATCGACGGGTGGAGCCGCTGCAGGTCACGGGCGTGGGCCCAATGGGTCGCCGCCCGCCTGCCGTCGAGCAGGCCCGCCTCGGCCAGGAGGAACGCCCCCGTGCAGGTCGCGGCGACGCGGCGCGCGGTGGCGGCCGTCTCGCGCAACCGCGCGATCAGGCCGGGGGCCGACGGGCCGACCTTGATCGAGCCGACCACGAGGACCGTGTCGAAGCACCGGCCCGCGAAGGGCTCGGTGTCGACGACCATCCCGAACGACGTCCGGATCGGCCCGCCGGCCTCGGACAGGAACGTCACCGCGTAGAAGTCGTGGCCGACCACGAGGTTGGCGATCTCGAACGCCGTCAGAGGAGCCAGGTTCATCGCCTGGAAGCCGGGGAACAGCACGACACCGATGGACGGCATGGCGGACCTCGCGACGAATGTCCGAAAAGGGTGGATCTTCGACATATGGGATGTGCCGGAGGCCGTCTAGGTTTCATCGCAACGGACGTGGGTGCCACCCGGCCTCGCCCCGTCGCCCAGGAACCCGATCGCCATGAACCCCATCGCCATGAACCCGACCGCCATGAACCCGATCGCCATGACCACGCCCTCCCCCGTCGCCACCGGCACGGACGCCGATGCCTACACGCGCCGCTGGCTCGCCTCCGGCGAGATCGCCCACACGACCCTGAGGGACGGGACGCGCATCCGCTACGTCCGCGTGGGCCAGGGGCCGGCACTCGTGCTGACCCACACCGTGCGCACCCAGCTCGACCTGTTCCAGCGCGTTATCCCGCTGCTGTCGCCGCACTTCACGATCTACGCGCTCGACCTGCCGGGCTTCGGCTGGTCGGACCTGAAGCCGGGCCTTCCCAAGGATGAGCCCACCCTTCGGGCGGCCCTGAAGGGCTTCATCGCCGAGCTCGGCATCGCGCGGCCGATCCTGGCCGGCGAGTCGATCGGGGCGACGCTCTCGCTCTCGCTCGCCGCGGAGCTCGGCGACAGGGTCGAGCGGGTCTTCGCCTTCAACACCTACGACTACCGGCCGGGCCTCGAGCGCTCGAACCTGCTCGCGTCGATCATCATCAAGAGCGTGCGCGCACCGGTCGTCGGCCCGGTCTTCGCGGCCCTGGAGAACCGGACCATCACCGGCGGCATCATGAGCGGCGGCTTCCACGACCCGAGCAGCCTGCCCGCGGACCTCCTCGACGAGTACGCCCGCGTCGGCGCCCGCGCCGGCTACAGCACGGCGTCGCGGACGCTGCTCAAGGCCCTCCCGAGCTTCGTCGCCGCCCGCGCCCGCTACCGGTCCATCACCGCGCCCGTGACGCTCGTCTGGGGCGACAAGGATTGGTCGACGCCGCGGGATCGCGCCGGCGTCGAGGCGGCCGTGCCCTCGCCCTCCGTCGTCACCCTCGAACGGACCGGGCACTTCAGCGCGCTGGAACGCCCGCAGGCCTGGGCCGACATCATCCTCGCGGCGACGAAGGCCCGCGCCGCCTCGTGAGGCACGGCGTGCCGCCGCACTGCATCACCGCATTCGCCCTGCCATTCGCCCGTTCATTCTTGGAGCCGAGCCGATGACCTTGGAGCCGAGCCGATGACCTTGGAGCCGAGCCGATGACCGACCCCATGACCTCGACCCGCGTCGCGGTGGAGCACGTGACGCTTCGCTCGGCAAAACCCTTCGCGGCGGTGCGGGAGGCGCTGGAAGCCGCGGTGCCTCCCCTCGACCACGCCTACGCCGCGCTCCTGCGGGACGGGCATGTGGACGCGGCGCGCGACCTGCTCGAACGGCAGGCGCCGCTCTCGATCTTCGGCGCCCGCGACCATGGCGGCCTGCTTCTCACCGCCGGGCTCGCCCGCAAGGCGATCCAGTACGACATCGGCAACCCGCTGACGGCCGCGCGGATGACCCGGCACGTCCTCTCGGCCGCCCTGTACGCGCCGATCCGCGTGCTCCTGCGCGAGGACACCGAGGGCGGCGTCGCGTTCGAGTACGATCACCCGGTCACGACCTTCGGGCAGTTCGGAACGTCGGAGGTCGACGGCGTCGCGGCCGACCTGGACGATCAGCTCCGCAGCGTGCTCGCTGCGGCGGCGGCGTGACCGCCGCGTCCCGGCCACCTGCGCGTCAGCGCTTGAGGCCGATGAAGTCGACGAAGGCGCGCAGCGGCGCGGGAAGGTGGCGGCGGCCGGGATAGTACAGGTACGGGCCTGAAAACCCCTGCCACCACGGTTCGAGCACCGGCTCCAGCGCCTGCGCGTCGAGGTGGGGCCGCAGCCAGTCCTCGAACAGGGTGAGGATGCCGACGCCCGCGATCGCAGCCTCGACCGCGAGATCCGTGGCGCCGCCGACGCGCACCGTCAGCGGTCCCGTCGGATGGATGCGGACCACCTCGCCCGCCTGCTCGAACTCCCAGGCCAGCGTGGCACCGCTGGAGAAGCGCCCGCCGATGCAGGCGTGGCGCAGGAGGTCGTGCGGGTGCTGCGGCCGGCCGTGGCGGTCGAGATAGGCCGGCGAGGCCACCGTGGCGAAGCGCTGCCGGCGCGGGCCGATCGGCAACGCGATCATGTCCTGCTCCAACCGCTCGTCGTAGCGGATGCCGGCATCGCAGCCCGCCGCCAGCACGTCGACGAAGCCGTCCTCGGCCACCACCTCGAGCCGGATCTCGGGATAGGCCGCCAGGAACGGCGGCACGATCGCGGGCAGGACCAGCCGGGCGGCGCTGACCGGCACGTTGAGCCGCAGGGTTCCCGCCGGACGGTCGCGAAAACCGTTCACCACGTCGAGGGCGGCGTCGACCTCGCCCAGGGCCGGCCCGAGCCGTTCGAGCAGCCGGGCGCCCGCCTCGGTGGGGGCGACGCTGCGCGTGGTCCGGTTC